>DATKLH010000540.1:0-3322 GCA_035542515.1 Casimicrobiaceae bacterium | reverse complement strand
GGGGGCGACGATGCGCAAGTGCGGTGCGCGGAGTCGGGCGTGTCACCGCCGGGCCATGGATGCTCCGCCCTGCTGCCGAACAGCGCCTCCATGTCGGCCGGTGCGAGTTTCCAGTCGCCACGACCGATCTCGCCTTCCAGTTGACCGGGTCCCCAGCTCGAATACCCGACGAAGATACGCAGTCCTTCCATCGGCTTGGCGCGGTCGAGCAGCTTGCGCAGAAGCGTCCGGTCGGTGCTCAGGTAAACGCCGTCGAGGACCCGGATGGCGTGCTCCGGCGGAGTGTCGGCGCGAAACACGAACGATACGGTTGCGATGTCGACGGGGCCGCCGAAGTAGAGCTTGTCGGTCAGCGGCGCGAGGCGCTCGGCGTCCGGAAACAGGTCGGCCACGGCGATTCGCGTGGGCCGATTGAGAATCACGCCGGCCGGCGCGGGACCGATGTTGTTCATCACCAGCACCACCGAGTCCTTGAAATTGGAATCGGGCAGGTCCGCCCGTGCGACCAGCAGCATCGCCGTCAACGGCTTCGCATCGTCGGCGAACGCCGGCGACATTGCACACGCGATCACCAGTGCGCAGAGTGTCGCCGTCAAGTGCGCGCGGCTGCCACGAACTCGACGCATGTACTCCTCCCGGTCCCGCGCTTGGGCGTGTCCGGCAGGGTTGTCGGCCGCGGCAAGCCGGCCGTGAGAATACCGCCGATCGATGGCGAGGTACATCGACGTTGCTCGCAACATCGCTGGCTCGCGATTCGGTCAGCGCGCCGGCGCGCGATGAATCGCAAGTGCGACGGGCACGGCCTGGCCTCGCCGACATCGCTTCGCGCCATCCGCATCGGCGCGGCGCGCCTGAGGTGCTCAGGAAGGTCGAACACGTGCCGCGGAAGGCGTGAGCGAGCGCAGGTGAAGACTATTCGCGATCAGCGCGCCGACCACGACGGCGGCACCGACAAGCTCCGCGGCGCGGATGTGATGACCTTCCACGAACCGCACCACGAAAGTCACCACCGGCTGGAAATTGATGAACAGCATCGCGTTGAGCGCGCCGATCGTGCGTGTACCCGCGTTCCAGCACAGCATCGAGACCACGACGGTGCCGAGCGACATGAACAACAGCTCCCAGCCGACCGACAGGAGCGTCGCCAACGGCGGCCATGTCACCGCGCCGGCTACGCCCAGCGACTCCACGATGGCGAAGATCACGACGGTCGCGGGAAAGAGCGTGAGCGTGGTGAAGGACAGCGTCGAGAATCCGCGCACGTCTTCGCTGAGAATCGCGAACGCCACCCAGGCGGCCGACCCGCCGAGAATCAGCAAATCGCCTGCGATGCCGCTGGAGCCCTCCTCGAACGGCGACTGGCCGGCGCCGACCACCACCAGCACGCCGACGATGGCCGCGAAGATGCAGCCGATGGTGAATCGCGACGGACGCCGTCCGTGCATAGACCAGTGCACCGAAGCCACGATGAGCGGCTGCACCGCGGAGATCGTTGCGGCGTGCTCGGGACGCGAATACGACAGGCCGACGAACGTGCAGAACGGCGACATGCACATGCCGAGCACGCCGGCCACCGCCAGACGACGGAACTGTCCGCGATAGCGGAATCCGCGAAGTCCTTCGCGCCACAGCAGCAGGGCGACCAGAAACACGAGCGCCGCACCATAGCGAACCGCGATCACGTGGTACGCGTCGACCTTGGTGAAGACATCCTTCGCGATCGGAAGCTGCGTCCCCCACAGCAACACGGCCGTGAGGGTGAACATGGAGCCGGCGAGGAGCCGACTATTCACGATCCGGGCAATGGTGCAATCGTTTGGTCCGCGCTCGGCGCGTCGGCGTCCGTGTCATCGACTCGCAATGGACGACGGCGACAATGATGCGTGCGGGTTCGTGCGCTCCCGACCCGACGCCGGTTCGGCGCCCCGCGGTGGCGTCAGACATCGACGTCGAACTTGATGCCCTGGGCGAGCGGCAGCGACGTACCGTAATTGATCGTGTTGGTCGCGCGCCGCATGTAGGCCTTCCACGCGTCCGAGCCGGCTTCACGGCCGCCGCCGGTCTCCTTCTCGCCACCGAAGGCGCCGCCGATCTCGGCGCCCGAGGGACCGATGTTCACGTTCGCGATGCCGCAATCCGATCCGGTGACCGACACGAATCGCTCGGCCTCGCGCATGTCGAGGGTGAAGATCGACGATGCCAGGCCGCCGCCTACAGCGTTGTGCATGGCGATGGCGTCGTCGAGGTCACGATAGCGCATCACATAGAGGATCGGTGCGAAGGTCTCCCGCAGCACCGGACCGCACTGGCTCGGCATCTCCACGATGGCCGGCTGCACGTAGTAGGCCTCCGGGCAACGAGGCGTCGCAATCCGCGCACCGCCATGCACCACGCCACCCAGCGAGCGTGCTTGGTCGAGCGCCTGCTGCATGTGCTCGCAGGCGGCCCGGTCGATGAGCGGCCCGACCAGAATGCCCGGCTCGCGCGGATCGCCGATCGCAAGCGATTCGTAGATGCGCTCGAGCGCCGGGACCACCTGCGCATGGATGTCGTCATGGACGATCAGACGTCGCAGCGACGTGCATCGCTGTCCCGCGGTACCTACCGCGGCGAACGCGATGGCGCGCAACGTGAGCGCGATGTCCGCGCTGGGCGTGACGATCGCGGCGTTGTTGCCGCCGAGCTCCAGGATCGAGCGGGCGAAGCGCGCGGCAAGGCGCGGAGCGACGCGACGCCCCATCGCGGTGGACCCGGTGGCAGACACCAGCGCTACTCGCGCGTCGTCGACAAGCGCCTGACCGACTTCGGCTGCGCCGGTGACAACCGACAAGAGGCCGTCCGGCGCGTCGCTGCCGAAGCGCTGGATCGCGCGAAGCGCGAGCGCTTGCGTTGCAAACGCAGACAACGGCGTCTTCTCCGACGGTTTCCACACCACGCAGTTGCCGCACACCAGCGCGAGCGCGGCGTTCCACGACCACACGGCAACCGGAAAATTGAACGCAGAGATGACGCCGACCACACCGAGCGGATGCCACGTTTCCATCATGCGGTGGTCGGCGCGCTCGGTCGCCATGGTGAGGCCGTAGAGTTGCCGCGACAGGCCCACCGCATAGTCGCAGATGTCGATCATCTCCTGGACTTCGCCGAGCGCTTCGGTCGCGATCTTGCCTGTCTCGGCGGCGACCACGTCGGCGAGCGCGGCCTTTTCCGCGCGCAACTGCTCGCCGAGCAATCGCACGAATTCGCCGCGGCGCGGCGCGGGCACCGAGCGCCACTGCAGGAACGCGCGTGCAGCGCTTGCGACGGCGCGGGCGACCTCGTC
>DATKLH010000539.1:0-20434 GCA_035542515.1 Casimicrobiaceae bacterium | reverse complement strand
GACGTATGTCGGGGCAGGTATGTGAGGGGCAGGCAGGACGAAGATCGTGGGTAGTAGATAGTAGATAGTAGATAGCGTGCCCAAGCGCACCGCGGTACCGAATGCGCATTCAAGGCGCCTTGAAGGGCGCACAGGCCACATCGGATCTGAGCTGCGCACTAACTACCAACTACTATCTACTATCTACTATTCTACTATCTACTATCTACCAAACCGCGTCTGACTACCGGCTTGCCGCCGCAACGGCCGCGAACACCGGCAGGTCGAACGCGCGCTCGACGAGCCAGACAGCCGCAACCAACGCGATCGCCATCGACCCGCCTGCGAGCACGACGCGGCGATAGCCCAGCGTCGCGCGCGCTGCGAACGCGATCGGCAGGAACAGCGCGACGATCGCGAGCTGGCCCAGTTCGACGCCGATGTTGAACCCGGCGAGCGACAGCGCGAGCGAGCCGGTCGGGAGCCCGAGGTCCTGCAGCGCGCCTGCGAAGCCGAAGCCGTGCAGCAAGCCGAAGCCGAACGCTGCAAGCCAGCGCCCCTGCGCGATCACCGGCCGCACGTTGTTCAACGCCGCGAGAACCACCGACAACGCGATGGCGGATTCGACCAGTCGCGACGGCAGGCTCACGACGCCGAGCGCCGCGAGCGACAGCGTGATCGAATGGGCAAGCGTGAAGGCGGTGACCACTTTGGCCACGTCGACGAACGCTGCCTTGAACGACCCCGCCGGTTGCCAATCGCGTGCGCCGCGCACGAGCACCGCGGGCAGCAGCAGCGACACGAGGAACAGGATGTGATCGAAGCCGAGCCAGATGTGCCAGATGCCTTCGTGCACGTAGGTCGCGAACTGCCGTAGCGCTCCGATCGATTCACCGCCGACCACCTGATGGGGCGCATCCACGCTGAACACGACGCTGCGACTTGCGCCGTGTTCGACGAAATTCAGCAGCCCCCGGTGTTGCGGATCGACCTCCCGGAACAGCGTGTAATCGATCGCAAGCGTGGGACCCGGCTCGACACAATGTCCGGAGAGTACGAGCACCGCATACGCGCCGTCGGTGTGCGTGTCGATCTTGTGCGCGTCCACGTTCATCGTGCATGGCTGTCCTCCCGACACCACCGACAGACGGGCCAGCGCATAGCGCGCGATGTCGGTCTGGCGTGCGCGCACTTCGCCCCAGGTTATGTCGCCATCGCCGTTGGCGTCGAGCGCGAGCACGTTGTCGAGATCGCGCAACGCGATGTCCCATTGCCCGGTGAGCGTCGCGTCGTGGTGTTGCAGCGTGAGGTACGCGTCGCTCGGCTTGTGGGCGTGCGCGCACGCCGCGAACGCAATGCCGAGCAGCAGGGCCGCGATCCGGTTCATGTCGCCTCCATGACGGCCGCAACTGTCGCGTCATGCAGACCGCTGGCGACGAGCCAGTCTCGAACGGTCTGCAGAACACTCGCATCGCGCGTCGCACGCGCAGCCTGTGCAAGGATGAGGAGGTCGGCCGGTTCGCGTTGCACCGACCAGTTCTGCCGCGCGAGTGCAAGCGCACCCTGAGCGTCGTTTTCGATGAACAGGCGAAAGCGCGCTTCCTCGCGCTGATGGAGGAAGTCGCCGCGGCGATGCGCGGCTTCGAAACGTGCCGCGAGATCGGCGCGGTGCATCCGGAAAGCTTCCGCGGCGCCCGGCAGTGCCTGTTCGGCCAATGCGATGCGCAACAGGATCGAGTCGTTGCGTATGTCGGTTCCGAGCAAGGGCAACGCGACCTCGGGCCGCCGCTGCTCAAGGAGAAAGTCGGCGTAGGCGGCTTTCAGGTACGCGTCGTCGCGATCGAGCACGAGCGCCTCGGCGAAACGGCGCTGCGCGTTCTCCGCATCGCCGCGTCGTGCCGCGATTTCGGCCGCGAGCGTAAGCGACCACACGCGAATCGCAACGTCGTCGCGTGCGACCCGAAGCTGTTGTGTCAACGTCGCGTATGCGCCGGCGTCGTCGCCCGAGAGGCTCGAAGGTGCCGCGAGGCAGGTCGCGACCACGAGCGGCGAGGTGCGTTGCGCAAGCGCGGCGCAATCCTGGCGCGCATCGGCATAGCGTCCCTGGACGGTCAGCACCGTCGCACGAGTAAGCCGTGCCTGCGCGTTGGTGGGTTCGCGGGCGACCAGGCGATCGAGATCGCGCAGCGCTCCGCTGAAATCGTGCTGGCTTTGCTTGACAGTTGCGCGCAGAAGCAGAGCGGCGGTCGGCGGATCGGCCTCGGTCCACCACGGTGTCAGCGCGGCCTGCGCCTGGCCGAGGTAACGTGGATCCCCCAGTTCGCGTGCGGCATCGATGGCACGGCGCGCGAAGGACGCTGCGATATCGAGATTGCCCGGCTCGGCAGCCAGGCGCGCGCGCAGCGGCCTCATCAACTTGAGCGAAGGATCGGTCTTTTCCGGCAAGCGCTCGAGGACGATGCGATCGTCGTTCGGCACATAGGGCGTGGCGGCCGCCGTGCAGACCACGAGGCATGCGGCGGCGGCAACGATCAGCCAGGACAGGCGCACGTCGGTCTCCTCAACCGTTGTCGTGAATGACAAAGACCCCGGCCGCATCGCGGCCGGGCTTGATTGCAGCCTCAGCGACGGACTGCTGCCTTGATCGCGTTGTCGTCGTTGGGCGAACCGGGCAGCGGCGCGTGCAGGTACGGGAACACGTTGTGGAAGAAGCCGTCGTAGATGTAAGCGCCATCGGTGTACTTCAGTGCTCCGGCCGGCGCATCGGAGGCCTTGCAGCCCACCGCCGTGTTCACGCCGGGCACCGTGCACAGCACGCCCATCGCCACGCGCAGCTCGATGTCGACCACGTCGTCACCGGGCCGACGGCCATTGGGAAAGCCCGCGTTGTCGCCGCCGAGCACGCCGAGGCGGCTCTGCGCGCCAGCCGCCGTAGGTCCGATCGACGTGTTGAGTCGCACCATCTCCGAGGCCGTCACGTTCGCGGGCTTGTTGAGGCCATCCACGCCGGTGAGGAACGCCGCGACGAGATCGGTGCGCGGGAAGTTGGTCGGCGCTTTCACACCGGCGCTTCCGAACAGCGCTTCGACGAGCGTCGGCAGTGTCGGGTTGGTCACGTAGTCGGCGAATTGCCCGTCGTCCTTGGGCTCGCTCGCGTTGAACTTGTTCTTGTCCTTGAGGCCGATTACCACTTCGTTGACCAGGGGCATGCCGAGACGCGAGACCTGCACGTACGAGCCCGTCGCCGCGGTGGGATCGAGTCCCTGCGATGGCATGGAGGACAGCACGCGCGAAGCCGGGATGCTGGCCGTGGTCCATCCGCCGATGATGTTGCCCTTGCCTTCGGTGAGGCACGCGATCGGCGCTTCGACGATGATCGACGTGACGTTCGCATCGGCGAGCGAGTCATGCGTCGCGAACTCCGCAAACGGCTGCAGCTCGACCGCCGGGTACTTGATGTTGACCAGGTCGAAGGTTTCGCCGAGATTCACGACGAACGGGTCCTTGCGCTGACCGACGAACACGCGGCCGTTGCCCGCGCAACCGGGGATCGCCACGGAGTAGATGTGCTTGTTGGCGTAGCCGATGTAGTCCTTGATCGTCTTCTGCCCGATGTTGTCGACCGGCTTGTCGAACGTGGTGGCGCCGGTGCTCGCGTTGGCGATCGACTGTTTGACGCCGGTGCGGCGATTGCCGCGGATGATGTCGACGGTGTAGGTCTCGTGCACGTTCAGCGCCGGCGAGTTGGGAACGTTCACATCCGCACTGGCGTTCTGCACCAGGGGAATCGAGACCATCTTGCCGCCGACCGGAATCTGGTTGTCGTCCAGCCGATTCTGGAAGCGGAACGAGAAGGTGATGTTTTCCGCGGCGCCGCCGTCGTTGCTGATATGGATCTCGTATAGCGCGTTGGGATCGAGCTTGAAGTAGTTCGGGCCGCCGTAGGGATCCTGCAGCGGCAGGTAATTGGCGATGAGCGTGACATAGCCATCGCGACCCGCCTCGTAACTGCGGAACATGTAGAAGTCGGTTGCATCGAGTTGCGGCTGCGTCGCGATGAACGGCGCTTCGCGGTGGCTCGACGCATGCGCCGGCGCGAGCGATGCACCGGCGAGGGCCGCTCCGACGAGCAGCGAAAGCACGGCCGGGCGGAACGATCGTGGCAATGATGGGCGGACGGACGACATGAGGCCTCCGAAACGGTTGTGGACAGGGGCCGGGCCGTCCCCCCTCCGGGCGGACCGGCGGGCCTTGAAGCCGACGGAGCGGCTCGTGGCTGTGAGGCGATATACGCAGCCGGGCGGCGGATGGATGCGGAGGGGGGAAGGCGATTAGGCGATAGGCGATGGGCCTTTGCGATGGGCGTCACCCGAGCCTTGGGCCGGTCCGCGGCTTCGCGGGTTGGAGGAGCGCGGTTGTCGCGAGTCAGACCCGTCGGGTTGGAGGAGCGCGGTTGTCGCGAGTCAGACCCGTCGCCCATCGCCCCTACCCGTGCCTTCTTTGCCCCTAACCGTGCCTTCTTTGCCCCTAAGCCACCCTTAAGGGGACCTCGCTAGAATCGTCCCTGGTCAAGCGCCAAGCGCCGCGCACGACGCCTAGCGCCTAGCGCCTATCGCGTAGCGCCTATCGCCCTTCCCATCGCCCATTCCCCGTCACCCATTCCCCATCGCCCATTCCCCATGCGCATCCTGCTCGCCGAAGACGATCCGATGATCGGCAAGAGCCTCCAGCAGGCCCTGCAGCAGGACGGCTACGCGGTCGACTGGGTCACCGATGGCCTCGCGGCGCGGAGCGCCCTGAACACCGCGGGGGACGCCTATTCGCTGGTGCTCCTCGACCTGGGCCTGCCTCGCCGCAGCGGACTCGATGTGCTGAAGGAATTGCGCCGCGCGGGCAGCCGCGTGCGCGTGCTGATCCTCACGGCGCGCGACGCCGTGGCGGATCGCGTCGAGGGGCTCGACGCGGGTGCCGACGACTATCTCACCAAACCGTTCAGCCTCGACGAGCTCGGCGCGCGCATGCGCGCGCTCCTGCGTCGCGACATCGCACGCGAGGACAACGTCCTGCGTCATGGCGAGCTCGCGCTCGATCCCGTGATGCATTCGGTCACGCACGCCGGTCGGCCGGTGGAAGTCTCCGCTCGCGAATTCGCGCTGCTCCAGGCGCTGCTCGAGCGTCCCGGCGCGGCGCTGTCGAAGGCCCAACTCGAGGAGCGGCTGTATCGGTGGGGCGAGGAGATCGAGAGCAACGCGATCGAAGTGCACATCCACAACCTGCGCAAGAAGCTCGGAGCCGACGTCATACGCACCCTGCGTGGCGTGGGTTACGCGCTCGCGTAGGCGAAACCGACGCATGATCTCGATGCGCCGCACGCTGTTGCTCTGGCTGATCGCCGGCGTTGCGATCATCGCCGTGCTCGCCACCATCGCCACGTACGTCGCCGCGCGACGCGAAGTGGGCGAGCTGCTCGACCTGCAGCTCAAGCAACTCGCTTACTCGACGCGCATCGACGACCTCCTGCGCGGACGCCGTCCGGGATTCACCGCGGACAACGTGCCGAGTCCGGATGGCGTCACCGAGCTGCTGACCCAGATCTGGGACCGCAACGGCGTGCTCGTGTACTGGTCGCGACCGGGCGCGGGCCTTCCGGTCCCCGCCACCGAGGGCTATTCAACGGTTCGCCACGATGGGCGCGAATGGCGCGTCTACACGATGGTGCAGGGCACCCATGCACTGCAGATCGCGCAAGCCCAGGATGAGCGCGACCAGGTCGCCACCCGTGCGGCGTTGCGCACGCTCGTTCCCTTCGTCGCGTTCATCCCGTTCTTCGCGGCACTCGTTTGGCTCGCCGTGGGGCAGGGCTTGCAGCCCCTCGAGGCGATGTCGCGCGCAGTTGCCAAGCGACGGCCCGACGCGATGGCGCCGATTGCGGAGCGCGGAATGCCGCAGGAGCTGCGGCCGCTCGCGTCGAGCCTCAACGATCTGCTCGCGCGACTCGACGCGGCACTCGCCGCACAACGTCGCTTCACCGCCGACGCCGCGCACGAGTTGCGCACGCCGCTCGCGGCGTTGAAGCTGCAGCTCGATCTGGCGCGGCGCGCGACCGAGCAGCGTGATCGCGAAGCGGCCTACGACGATCTCGATGCCGCGGTCAAGCGGGCAACGCACCTGGTCGAGCAACTGCTCACGCTCGCGCGGGTCGAGCCTGAGGCGCTCGCGGGGCGCGCGATCGAAAACGACCTGGTTCAGATCGCGAAGGACGCCATCGTGTCGCGCTCCGCGCTCGCGAACGCGAAGGGCATCGACCTGGGACTCGCGCGCGCCGAGCCGGCACGCGTGATGGGCGATGGCGACAGCATCACCACGTTGCTCACCAACCTCCTCGATAACGCATTGCGTTACACGCCTTCGGGTGGTCGAGTCGACGTCTCGGTTGCCGTCGAGAACGACCAAACCGTGCTGACGGTGTCCGATACGGGGCCGGGCATCCCTGCGGGTGAGCGCGAACGTGTGTTCGATCGCTTCTATCGCGGCGAGGGCAATTCCGTGTCGGGCAGCGGGCTCGGCCTGTCGATCGTGAGACGCATCGCCGATGCACATCGTGCGACCATCGATCTCGATTCGCGCGCGGACGACACGAGCGGCCTCGTGGTGACGGTGCGTTTTCCTCCGGCCGGTGCTTGATTGCCCGGTCCGGCGATTGCTGGGTTCGCTTTTGTGTTCGCAAGTCGCCGGGCCGCCCTCGTTCGCGAGGACGACGATGAGGCGCCGAGCCTCGCTGACTTAAGGTTGGTTTAAGGCAGCCGCGGCTATAGTTGTCCCGCGATGCCCCGCAGAGGGGCCTGAACCGATTTCCACTGGAGACTACGCACCATGCGACTCAACAAAGTGACGATGGCCCTGGTTGCCGCAGGGTTTGGTGCTGCCGTCGCGACCGGCGTCATGAAGTTCGATCAGCCGGCGTTTTCGACTGCGCAGGCCGCAACGACGCCTCCCCTGGTGGCCGCCGCCACGCCGGCACCGGCGCCGGTCCTGGCGCCCACCGCCGCCGCGCGCCTGCCCGATTTCACGGCCCTGGTCGACAAGGCCGGGCCGGCTGTGGTGAACATCAGCACCATCGGGAAGATGCACAACACCGCAATGGGCTCCGACGAAGGCGATGACGAAGGCAACGACCCGGGCCTCAACGAGTTCTTCAAGCGCTTCGGCATTCCCAACATGCCGAACATGCCACAGCCGCGCATGATGCCCTCGCGTGGCGTGGGCTCGGGCTTTATCGTGAGCCCCGACGGCTACATCGTCACCAATGCGCACGTCGTCGACGGCGCGAGCGAAGTCACGGTGCGACTCACCGATCGCCGCGAGTTCACGGCGAAAGTGATCGGCGCAGACAAGCGCACCGACATCGCGCTGATCAAGATCGACGCGAAGAACCTGCCCGCACTCGACATGTCCGCGCCGCCGCAACCCAGGCGCGGCGAATGGGTGATCGCGATCGGCTCGCCGTTCGGATTCGAGAACAGCGTGTCGGCGGGCATCGTGAGCGGCGTGCATCGCGCATTGCCCGGTGGCCAGATGACGCCGTTCATCCAGACCGACGTCGCGGTGAATCCCGGCAACTCCGGCGGGCCGTTGCTCAACACCTCGGGCCAGGTGGTCGGCGTGAACTCGCAGATCTACAGCCGTTCCGGTGGTTACATGGGACTGTCGTTTGCGATTCCTGCCGACGTTGCGGCGAAGGTCGCAACGCAACTGCGCGAGCACGGCAAGGTCGAGCATGGCCGGCTGGGCATCGGCATCCAGGGCCTCGATCGTCAGCTCGCCGAGAGCTTCGGCTTGCCCGATTCCAACGGCGCTCTGGTGGGTTCGGTCGAGAAGGGCAGCCCTGCCGACAAGGCGGGCTTCAAGACCGGTGACGTGATCCGCAAGATCGACGGCGTCGCGATGGACGACAGCACCGACGTGACTGCGCGCATCGGCAACATGGCGCCGGGCACGCACACGCAGATCGAAGTGTGGCGCGAGGGCAAGCCGGTCACGCTCAGTGCGACGGTCGGCACCTTCGACGAGGAGAAAGTCGCGTCCGCGAGCGGCGACGGCGGCCACCAGCAGGGCAAGCTCGGCGTCGCCGTGCGCCCGCTGACCGCCGACGAGAAGAGCCAGGTCGGTCACGACGGTCTGCTGGTGCAGAACGCCACCGGCCCGGCCGCACGCGCCGGGATCCAGGCGGGCGATCTCATCCTCGGTGTCGGCGGCGCACGCGTGAAGAGCATCGAAGAGCTCAAACAGCAAGTCGACAAGGCGGGCAAGAACGTGGCATTGCTCGTCGAGCGCGATGGACGTACGATCTACGTGCCGGTTCGCATCGGTTGACCTTGGCGGGTGATACCAGCGAACGCCTTTTCCGGTAGAACCAACAGCACGCCAGGCAAAGAAACGGCCGCGGGGCAATCGAGCCCGCGGCCGTTTTTTTCGAGCGCGCAAGTTTCGCGAGCCGGCATATCACGAGGGCTGCGCTTTTGCCCGCAAACATCTACCCAAGCACGATCGGCTCGAGGCGGCTTTAGCGCCGATCGCGGATCAAATGCTACGCGCGCGCGAATCTCGCATGCGACCTTCTCGCGTCATGTCGCCGGCGAGCAGCCGCCGCTCATCCTCGACGCGACCGTGTGGCGCTCCCGGTGCACACCAACGTTGCTGCTGCGCGTTCAGTACGAGTATGCCCCGCTTCGAGGTCGCCATGCGGCTGGAGGCGAAGCGTAGGAGGCGCGCATGGCGAGAAAGTTGTACGTCGCCGTGTATGGCACGCGAGCGAGCGTACCGACCGATGCTGCCGAGCAACCGGTTTGCGGCGCGACGCCCCCGACCGTGTTCACGCGCTGCACGCTCGTGACCTTGCTGAACACGCCCTCTCCGCCGACCGAGGTGGCCGCAAGCAGGAGCCACGGAATGGCATCGCTGCGCGGAGCGTCGGCCCGCGCCCTCACCGTTCCGGCGATCCTGCTGCCGTCGGCTGCTTCCCATTGCGGGCCGGCGTAGTGCCTCCCGACCCTCAGTCCGTCCGCATCGAACAGTTCGGCTTCGGGACCCACCAATACCCACGCATGCGTGCCCGCGCCGTCCACGCTCGCGCGACATTCGTAGATCTGTACGCCTTTGGCTGCAAGCTTCATTGCGACCGATTCGTTCGCGGAACCCTTGATGGTTCCGGACGCATCCTCCGCGGTGCCGGCGACACTGACTTGTGCGCAGGCCGGAACGGCGAGCGCGAGCGCTATTGCGATGACGTGGCGATTCATGAACGAGTCCTTTGTCGATGCGGGGCGTTGCGCCCCGCATCGATCCGGTTGTGACGATCCGTGACGCCCGCTTTAGCGCAGCACCACGCCGTTGCCGATCCAGCGGCCCGACGCGACCCGGACCAGAAACGCGATGTCGGGCTCGCTCGCGCACACCGGCGGGACGCTGATGTTGCCGACGAAGTGAGCGTCGCCGTCATCGTCGAGGTCCACCAGCGGCGTGTCGACGATCACCGAGTTGCCGCCCGAGGCGCTTCCGTTCGTGTCGCACACGAGCGTTCCCTTCACCTGGTCCACGGTGCCGGTATTGCCGATCGTATTGCCCGCTGCGAACACCAGACCGCGCACGCTGAATTCGATCTTTCCGCGCGCCAGGTCCGCCGTGACGTGCCCGCCCTGCGCCGACCACGGTCCAGGGACACCGGTGACGGCTCCGCTTCCGCTACCCACAACGTTCCCGCCCTGGATGATGCCGATCACGGAATCCCAGCGAACCACATCGTCCTGGCCGCCCGATGCTTGTGCGACGGTGGCGCCGAGCGTTACAGCAGCGACGAGCAACGACTTGCCGAACAACGTCTGCATGACTTCTCCCGATAAGATTGAAAGTGAAACCGAAAGCCCGTACGGGCCCGTCCGACGCTGAAAGAGCTCGCGAATCGAATCGGGAAGCACGATTGCTTCGACTTCGACTGCGTAAACACGGGAGCGCTGCCGCCGTGCAGTCACTTTTTGTTGCAATTGTTGTGGCCGTCCGAGGCGGTGGAGCGCCTGCGAGAACGTCCAACGCAGGGATGCGCGCGCTGTCGCTCGCGACACTCGCGTGCGCGCGGCATTCGATCCGCGATCGGTGATGGTGGCACTTCGAGGCGATCGCTCGCCATCGACGTGCCGGGTCAGAAGTATCGTGCGAGCCGCGCCACCAGCTCACGCAGTGTTCGAGGCACGCGGGCTCGCGAAAGCCTCAACTCCTGAGTCGTTCAGCTCGCCGCTTTCAACAATCGCTTCATCAGCGTGCGCGCGTGATCCAGGTACCCGGTCCCGAACAGGCTGAGGTGATTGAGGACGTGGTAGAGATTGTAGAGATCGCGACGCACGTCGTGACCGGGCGGCAGGGGCCAGCTCGCTTCGTAGGCCCGGTAGAAGGCGACGTCGAACCCGCCGAACAATCGTGTCATTGCGAGGTCGGCTTCGCGATCGCCGACATAGACGGCCGGATCGAACATCACCGGTGTCCCATCGATCAGCGTCGCCGCGTTCCCCGACCACAGATCGCCGTGCAGAAGGGACGGCAGCGGTTCATGACCCGCGAGCAGCTCGGGCACCAGTCCGAGCACGAGCTCGCCGTCGGCCTTCAACACGTTGCCGTATCCCGCGCGCAATACGCGCGCGAGCTGCGGCTTCAGTCGCCGATCGCAGAAGAACGTCGCCCAGTCATTGGTCCAGCCGTTGAGTTGCGGCGCACCGCCGATGTAGTTGTCGCGCGACCAGCCATAGCGTTCACCCGAAGGTCCGCTTGGTGCGGCGATACGATGCAAAGTTGCGAGCGCGCGCCCGAGCGCTTCGCCGCGGTGCGCATCGCCCAGGTCGAGCCAGCTCAGCACCAGGAAGGCGCAGTCGCCTTGGGTGCCGCGCAAGCGCACGCTCGGAACCTTGATGGTCGCGGTGGACGCGAGAGCTCGCAAGCCATCGGCTTCGGCGGCGAACATCTCCGCGGCGCTCGCCCGTGCCGTCTTGACGAACAGCCGCTCGCGACCCACGTGAAGCGACCATGACTTGGTCCACGGTCCTTCGCCGGCAACCGACCAGCGCGGGGCACCGTGATAGCCGAGCGCGGCGACCACGGCGTCGCGCCAGGTAGCGGAAGAGAACGAGTCCATCGCAACGATCCATTCCCTCTAACGCGCGAAGCTTGCTTGCGGCTGACCGGGGTGCGGCCTTCGCGCGCGCCCCGGGACGGTGCGGCAGCGCGGCTGCTGCAGGCGTATTCGCTGCGCCGGCACTATTTGCGCAGCACGTCGATGCCGCGCCCGATGCCGGCGAGGGTCAGCGGAAACATGCGCGGACCGAGCGCTTGCAGCACGATCTGCGTGGAGCGGGTGTATTCCCACGCCCGCTCGGGCTCGGGATTGAACCACGCGATGGAACGGAAGTGCTCGAAGACGCGCCGCAGCCACGCGATGCCTGGCTCGTCATTGACATAGCCGGCGCTGCCGCCGATCTCGGTGAGCTCGTAAGGGCTCATCGCCGCGTCGCCGACGAAGATCGCCTTCCAGTCCGGTCCGTAGGTGCGAATCAGTTCGAGCGTGCTGAAGCGATCGTTGCGTCGGCGCCCGTTGTCGCGCCACACGTGGTCGTACACGCAGTTGTGAAAGTAGAAGTGCTCGAGGTGGCGGAACTCGGACTTGGCCGCCGAGAACAATTGCTCGCACACCTCGACGTGCGGATCCATCGAGCCGCCGACGTCGAGGAACAACAGCACCTTCACGCGGTTGCGACGCTCCGGGTGCATATGCAGCTCGAGCCAGCCGGCGTTGCGTGCCGTGCCGTCGATCGTTCCATCGAGGTCGAGCTCTTCGGGCACGCCTTCGCGCGCGAAGCGTCGCAGGCGCCGCAGCGCGATTTTCATGTTGCGCGTGTTGAGCTCGACGTCGCCGTCGAGATTGCGGAAGCTGCGCTCGTCCCACACCTTGACCGCGCTGCGCGAGCCGCCGCTGTCGGGACCTACTCGTATGCCTTCCGGGTTGTAACCGTACGCACCGAACGGACTCGTGCCGCCGGTTCCGATCCATTTGCGACCGCCCTGATGACGTGCACGCTGTTCCTCGAGGCGCTCGCGAAACGTCTCCATCAGCTTGTCGAGGCCGCCGAGCGCGGCGATTTTCTTCCTGTCCTCTTCGGACAGATGACGCATGAACTCCTTGCGCAGCCACTCCTCGGGAATCTGAGCACGAATGTCGAAGATCGATTCCACACCTTTGAAATACGCGGCGAATGCGAGGTCGAAGCGATCGTAGTGCTCCTCGTTCTTGACCAGGCAGGTCCGCGAGAGCACGTAGAAGTCGTCGAGCGAAAGCGAAACGACACGCTCTTGGAGCGCCTCGAGCAGCGTCAGGAATTCCCGCGTCGAGACGGGCAGACGGAACGACTTGAGGTGCAGGAAGAAGTCGGTGAGCACGGCGGAATCGCGCTGTGTATCCGCCATTGTTGCAGCGCGCGAAGGTTACCGCAAACGCCAGCCGATCGCAGGTGGCAGCAACCCTCGGGACGTCACCGCTGCAACGTCCATCTGCGGCGCACTGCGCGTTTGTCGTGTAACCGCTACGCTTCGCCGTTCAACAGCTTGTCGAGCGTGATCGGAAGTGCCCGAATGCGCTTCCCGGTGGCGTGATAGACGGCATTGCCGATCGCCGCGACCGCTCCGGTGATGCCGATTTCACCCGCGCCCTTGGCGCCCACCGGACTCACGAGCTCGTCCTTCTCGTCGACCAGAATGATGTCGATCGGCGGAACATCCGCGTTGACCGGCACATGATATTCGGCAAGGCTGCTGTTCATGTAACGGCCCAGTCGCGAGTCGATCAGGCTTTCTTCCTCGAGCGCCATGCCGATACCCCAGACGATGCCGCCCTGGAGCTGGCTGGTGAGCGTCTTGGCGTTGAGCACCTTCCCCAGCCCGAACGCACCGGTCCAGCGCGCGACACGAACCATGCCGAGATCGGGGTCGATGCGCACTTCGCAGAACTGCGCGCCGAATCCGTGCATCGTGTAGCCGTGGAACTTGCCTTCCTCGTCCTGTCCGGTCAACTGCGGCGCACCGCCGGGCTCGCCACGCTCGCGTCCGGGCTGGGCGAAGGCGGTCTGCTCGACGATACGCTTGCCGTAGCGCGCGAGGATGTCCGCGTAGCTCATGCGCTTGGTCGGATCCTGTCTCGAACTCGCGACGCCCTCCCTGACGTCGATCTGCCCGCCCTTCAGATTCCACAGCGGCGCTCGCTCGTCCGTGGTCGCATATGATAAGACGCGGTTGCGCAGCGCCTTGCACGCCAGCAGCACCGCCGAACCGGCGCTCGTCGCGGAGCAGGACCCACCCGATGTCGGCGCGTTCGGCAAGCGACTGTCGGCGATGTCGACGCGAATGCGTGACGGCGCGATGCCCAGCGCATCGGCGGCAATCTGCGTGAGGATCGTGTAGGTGCCGGTGCCCAGGTCCTGCGTGCCGCATTGCACGCGCACCGTGCCGTCCGCGAACATGATCGCTTTCGCTCCGGCGGGGCGGAAGTTCGCCGGATACGCCGCGGTTGCCATTCCGTAGCCGACCACCGCATTTCTCCACTAGCCCTGCGCTGGGCCCGGGGGATGCCGCGCGCGTGCGAGGAAGCGATGCAAGGAGCCTGCCATGGTCGCCGGAAGGCGCCGCGAGAATCTGTCGGAGCGGGCGCACGAGTAATGCTTTACAACAAGCGGGTAAAGAATCCCGACCATTCGTGGTGCACGTCGCGCTGTCGGCGCGACGTCAGCGGTCGAGGCGGTGCTCGAGATGACGGCGAACCGCGGGCCATTCGCCGTCGATGATGCTGAACACGACCGTATCGCGGCGCGATCCGTCGGACAGCAGCACGTGGTTGCGCAGCACGCCGTCCTGCTTCGCGCCGAGGCGCGCGATCGCCTCGCGCGAGCGATGATTGAACCAGTGGGTGCGAAATTCCACCGCGATGCAGCCGAGCGTTTCGAATGCGTGACGCAGCAGCATCAGCTTGCACTCGGTGTTCACGCCAGTGCGTTGCGCACGACGCGCATACCAGGTGTGGCCGATCTCGAGACGGCGATTCGCTGCATCGACGTTGAAGTAACGCGTCGAGCCGATCACATCGCCCGTGGATGGCTCGATGACCGCGAAGGGCATCGCACCCAGGCGTTCGCGCATGTCCAGCGCGCTGTCGAACCACGATGCGGTGGCCTCCGGCGACGGCACCGAAGTGAACCACAGCTTCCACAGCTCGCCGTCCGCGGCCGCGGCCCGTATGCCGGGCTCGTGCTCGCGTGCTAGCGGGACCAGCATCGCGTGCGCGCCGCGCAAGCTGACCGGTTCGATGAAGCGGCTCATCGGCCCGCTCGCGCCATGAACACCACGCGCTCGAACAGATGCACATCCTGCTCGTTCTTGAGCAGCGCGCCGTGAAGCGGTGGAATGAACGCCTTCTTGTCGGCGCTGCGCAGCGCCTCGGGCGGAATATCCTCGGCGAGCAGGAGCTTCAACCAGTCGAGGAGCTCGGACGTCGACGGCTTCTTCTTGAGCCCCGGCACCTCGCGCAGGTTGAAGAACACTTCGAGCGCTTCCTGCAGCAGCACCTTCTTGAGCCCGGGGAAATGCACGTTCACGATCTGCGTCATGGTGTCGCGATCGGGAAAGCGGATGTAGTGGAAGAAACAGCGTCGCAGGAATGCGTCGGGAAGCTCTTTCTCGTTGTTCGAGGTGATCACCACCAGCGGACGGTGCCGCGCCTGCACGGTGTCGTGCGTCTCGTAGACGTAGAACTCCATGCGGTCGAGCTCGCGCAGCAGATCGTTGGGGAACTCGATGTCCGCCTTGTCGATCTCGTCGATGAGGACAACCGCCGGAGTGTCGCTGATGAACGCGTCCCACAGCACGCCGCGGCGAATGTAGTTGGCGATGTCCGCAACGCGACCGTCGCCGAGCTGCGAATCGCGCAGGCGCGACACGGCGTCGTATTCGTACAGACCCTGCTGCGCCTTGGTGGTGGACTTGACGTGCCACTGGAACAGCGGACGGCCAAGCGCGCGGGCCACTTCCTCGGCGAGCAGCGTCTTGCCGGTGCCGGGCTCGCCCTTGACGAGCAGCGGCCGCTCGAGTGCGATCGCCGCGTTCACGGCAAGCCGCAGGTCGGGCGTTGCGACGTAGGAGTCGGAGCCTTCGAAGCGCATGGACAATCCCGGGGAAAGGGCGATTTTACCGGAAGCGAACGCTCACGCCGTCGACATCGCGAGTTGCAGGATCCACAGCATGCTCATGCCGACGACGAGCGTGAGCACGGTGCTGCGCGTGCGATAGGCGATCGCGGCCGCGACGATGGCCGCGATCACGCGAGGCGTCGCGAGCGCGCTCAACGACGCGGGTGGTGCGATAACGATCATCGGCATGATCAGCGCCGTGAGCATCGCGGCCGGGACATAGCGCAGCGCGCGCGCGAGCATCGGCGGCACGCTGCGACGTGAAAAGAACGCGATGAACGAGAGCCGGGAGAGGTAGTTCAGCGTGCCGACCGACGCGATGACCAGCCACACCTTCACGCGCGCAGCTCCCGGTTTCCGAGCGCGTCGGCAACCGTGCCGGCCACGATGCCGATCACGCCGGCGACGATCAGGTTGAGCTTCATCGGCAGTCCGGCAAACGCCATCACCGCGACGGCGGCAACGCTTGCAGCAACGACGTTGGGCGCATCGCGCAACAATGGCGCAACCAGCGCGAGGAAGCAGAGCGGCACGGCGAAATCGAGCGACCACGTCGCCGGGATCAGGTTGCCGGCGAAATAGCCCACGAGGTTGGAAAGCTGCCAGCACGACCACAGGGCGAGGCCGCCGCCGAGGAAGTGCAGCGCGCCTTCGCGCGGATGGTTCGCAGCGTCGAAGCGACGGATCGCCGATGCGAAAGCCTGGTCGGTGAGCAGGAATGCCAGGCTCTGTTGCCAACGCTGCGGTAGCGGTCGCAGGTAGGGCGCCATCGCGGCGCTGTACATGAGGAAGCGCAGGCCTGCGACGAAGCAGGTGAGGACGATCACCGCGACCGGGGCGTCGGCGGCCAGGAGTTGCACGGCGAGCACCTGCGCCGCACCGGAAAAAACGATCGCGCTGAGGCCCAGCGCGGCCCAGATGCTCACGCCCGCGGATGCCGCACCGACACCGCATACCAGTCCGAACGGCACCAGGCCGAGATTGGCCGGCATCATCTCGACGAATCCGGCTCGGAAATCGCTATTGGCGACGATGCGGCGCATGAAGGTCGATGGCGATCGGTGACCGGACGGACGGACGGGCAAAACAACGGGGAGGCCAAGCGCCTCCCCTTGGCGCGATTATACGAATGCGCGGCGCGAGCGAGCGCGCGGCGCGAATTTCAGCGCGAATCGACCGCGGAATCCGCGGTGCCGACGACATCGGTCTCGCTCCCGCCTTCGCGCAGGATCTGGTAGAGGACGATCGCAACCAGTGTGGCGGTGCCGATGCCGCCGAGCGTGAATCCGAACAGCTTGAGCGAAAGATCGCCGGCGCCGACGGTGAGCGTGACCGCGGCAGTGACCAGGTTCCGTGCACGTGCGAAATCGACCTGGTTCTGCACCCAGATGCGTCCGCCGGTCGCAGCGATCAGCCCGAATACGACGATCGACAGGCCGCCGAGCACGGGGCCGGGAATGGTCATGATCAATGCGCCGAACTTGGGCGAGAAACCGAGGACGATCGCCGCCACTGCCGCGATGACGAACACGAGCGACGAATAGATGCGCGTCACCGCCATCACGCCGATGTTCTCGGCGTAGGTCGTCACGCCGGTCCCGCCGCCGAAGCCCGCGAGCATCGTCGCGATGCCGTCGCCGAGAAACGCGCGCCCGAGATAGCGATCGAGATTGCGGCCGGTCATCGCGCTGACCGCCTTGACGTGACCGAGGTTCTCCGCGACGAGCACGATCGCAACCGGCGCGATGAGCGCCATCGCGTGCGGGTCCCACGTGGGCGAAGTGAAGTTCGGCGCTCCAATCCAAGCGGCGTTGACAACGCCGCTCCAATCGATCGGCTTGCCGAATGCGAAGCCGTTGGCGAGCACCGCGTAGAGCAGGTATCCCGCGAGCCCTCCAAGCAATATCGGCAGTCGCCGTGCGAAACCCGGCGCGGCCACCGCGATGATGCCGACCGCAACGATGGTCGCGATCCCGATCCAGGTATCGAAGGGGCTCGCCGACACGCTCTTCACCGCGATAGGCGCGAGATTGAGCCCGATCACCGCGACGATCGCGCCGGTCACCACGGGCGGCATCAGGCGCTCGACCCAGCGGTAGCCGATCGCCATGACGATCACGCCGATCAGCGCATACAGCGCGCCCGCCGCCACGATGCCTGCGAGCGCGACGCCGATGTTGGGGTTGCGACCCGATCCCGCGTAGGAGGTCGCAGCGATGACCACCGCGATGAAGGCGAAGCTCGACCCGAGATAACTCGGCACGCGTCCGCCGACCACGAGGAAGAAGATCAGTGTGCCCACGCCCGAGAACAGGATCGCGATGTTGGGGTCGAAGCCCATCAGCAGCGGTGCGAGCACGGTGGCGCCGAACATCGCCACCACGTGTTGCAATCCGAGCACGATGCTCGGCCCGAGCGGAAGGCGCTCGTCGGGCGCGATCACGCCTTCGGTGCGCAAGGTCCAGCGCGGAAGATAGCCTTCGGATGCCATCGCGTGTCTCCTTGGAACAAAACGGGGACAGGGGCGGAGGAAAAGCGGGGATAGGGACTGGGGGATAGGGGCTAGCGTGCTCGATCGATCGCTAAGAGCTTGCGAAGCAGGCTGCAGTTACAAACGACGTCCTTGTAGCCGCGGCGACCCAGCACATGAACCCCTAGTCCCCAGCCCCTAATCCCTATTCCCCTAGCGCCTATCGCCTATCGCCTATCGCCTATCGCCCATCGACCATCGACCATCGCCTATCCCCCATCCCCGCTTCTTGGCCCACATCACCCCTTCACTCCGCCCGCCGTTAACCCACCGACGACCCGTTCCTGGAACACCGCGATCAGGATCGAGATCGGCACGATCGCCACGATGAGCGCGGCGGAGATGAGCGGCCACGGAAACGCGTACTCGCCCTGGTAGAGCGTGATGCCCACCGATAGCGTGCGCATGTTCGCGCGGTTCATCATCGTCAACGCGAGCAGGAATTCGTCCCAAGCGTTGACGAACGCGAGAATCGCGGCGGTGAACACACCCGGCGCCGAAAGCGGCACCACCACCTTGAACAACGCGCCCACACGCGAGCATCCGTCGATCATGGCCGCGGCCTCCAGATCGGGAGGAATGTCCTGGAAGAAGCTCGCCATCACCAGCGTGCATACCGGCAACGAAAATACGGTGTAGGGCAGCACGAGTGCCCAGTAGGTATTCAACAGTCCCAGCTCGCGCATCAGCTTGAACAGCGGCACCATCAGCGAGACGATCGGAAACATGGCCACCGCGAGCAGCGCGGACAGGATGAGATTGCGATGCGGAATGCGCAGCCGCGTCAAGGCATAGGCGGCAAGGGCCGACACGAGCACGCACAGCACGGTCGACAGCGACGCCACGACCAGGCTGTTCCACAGGAAGCGCAGCAGCGGCTGCTCGGTGAATGCCTGGTAGTAGTTCGCCAGCGTCGCCGCCTGCGGAAGATACGTGATCGGATACTGCATGAGCTCCGTCTCGGTCTTGAGCGAAGTCAGCAGGATCCACACTGCGGGAAAGAATCCGTTCACCACCACGACGATCGCGGCGAGGAGGGTCGCGCTGCGGCGATTGAAGGTCACCGCTAATCCTCCGAGCCGCGCCCGGCGGAGCGTCGCGTGTACCGCAGGTAGCCGGTCGTGGCGACCATGCTCATGACGAACATCAACGTTGCCAGCGCGGACCCGTACCCGAAATCGAGGAAATCGAGCGTGGTCTTGTGGATGTACATGGCAAGCGTTTCGGTGCTGTCTCCGGGACCGCCTCCTGTCATCGCATAGGGGATGTCGAAGGTCTGGATCGCCGTGATGGTGCGGAAGATGAGCGCGACGAATATCGCGGGACGCAGCATCGGCAACGTGATCTCGACGAACTGCTGCCAGCGCGTCGCGCCGTCGACTTCGGCCGCTTCGTAGAGCGAGCGCGGGATGCTTTGCAGTCCCGCGAGCAGCATCAACGCCATGAACGAGGAGGTCTTCCACACGATCGCGACGCAGATCGAGGCCTTCGCCAGCACCGGGTCGGTGAGCCACGCGATGGGATCGAGGCCGAGGTGCACCAGCGCATCGTTCACCAACCCCTGCCTGTATTCGAAGAACCAGCGAAAGATCAGCCCGGCGAAGACCAGCGGCAATGCCCAGGGCAGGAGCAACCCGAGACGCACTGGCCACTTGCGACGAAACGGCAGGTTGGCGAGGAGGGCGAGGCCGAGCCCGACCACGAGTGCTCCGGGCACGGTGATCACCGTATAGACCAGCGTGTGCCAGACCGCGTGCCAGAAGCGCTCGTCCCCTCCCGCGCGGATGTAGTTGTCCAGGCCGGAGAACGGCTCGCCAAGCCACGGTTGCGCGAGCTGAATGGTGAACAAACTGCTGTAGACCAGATCGGCGATCGGGTAAACGACGATCAGCAGCAAAAGCGCCCCCGCCGGCGCGAGCAGCAGATAGCCGAGCGCGCGCTCGGAGAGGTCCTTGCGGACGCGCTGCGCAACGCGTGGCGTTGCGGCGCTCGCGATAGTCATGGCGCTAGGTGCTAGGCGCTAGGCGCTAGGTGCTAGGTGCTAGGCGATGGGCGATGGGTAATGGGCCCCTGCCATCCACCCTGCTTCCTTCGGATGTCTCACCGATTGGCTACGCAACCTCATTGCGCGCCTGAACAGGTAGCAGCGCCGCGCCACGGCCTGTCGCCCCATCGCCTGTCTCCGACTCGCAGCTGCCATCGCAGCGAGAAGTCACCGATAGATGTTGCCGAGTCGGCTCTTCATGTCGCCCAGCGCCGTATCGGTCGTCTTGCTCCCCGCGAGGTACGCGTTCATGTTGCTGCGAACGATGTCGGATACTTCGGTGTAGCGCGGCGTGACCGGCCGCGACCTCGCACTTTCGACCACCGGCAGCGCTTCGGCGAACCACGGATTCGCCTTCAGCACCTCGGGATCCTTGTACACCTGCGGGAACACCGGTATGTGCGAGGCGAGCAGCGCTTGCATCTTCGACACTTCAGGTGACGAGAGCCAGCGCACGAACTTGACCGCCTCGGGCTTGTTCTTCGAATACGCCGACACGGCGAGTTGCCAGCCGCCGATGCAGGTTGCGCTCTTGCCGCCCTGGTCGTGCGGAAGCGTCGCGACGCCGACCTTGCCCTTGACCTTCGAATCCGCATCGTTCTCGACGCA
>DATKLH010000538.1:0-5594 GCA_035542515.1 Casimicrobiaceae bacterium | reverse complement strand
CATGGCGATCACATGCCCGACAAAGGGGTGCGGCGCGATCCTGCGCCGGATCGAAGGGATTCACTCGCTCGGTGACCCGCCGGTCACCAGCGATCTGCAGGGTCCGTACGTCCGTTGCCCGAAGTGTGGGCGGCGGGTTCCATGGCCGCTCCCGACGCCTCCTGACGGTGCAGGGAAGCCGTCGAACCTGGCCGGCAACGGCTAGTGTGGTGCCTTGCTTCGAAAGCGAACCCGGCGATACCGGCGACCGTCGACGATCGGGCCGGGCTCGCGGCTTGCGATTGCCTGACCGTTGCTGTCCAGCAAGCGATAGCAGCGTCTCGCGCCCCCTTTCTTGCACCGCGCGTCTTGCCAACGGTCGCGAAAAGCACTGCTCGCGCGCGCGGCAGGGCGTCGACAGTCCGACGTAGCCGACGCAGGCTTGGCGTAAGCGGCACCTCGAATTTCCCGATGAGCACCACTGTTGCCCCCGCTCGCGACGCTGCGCAAAACATCCTCGTGGGCACGTCGTCGTGGACGGACAAGAGCCTGATCGAATGTGGCCGCTTTTATCCGCCGTCGGTGACGACACCGGAAGAGCGCCTGCGTTTCTACGCGTCGCAGTTTCCGATCGTCGAGATCGACAGCAGCTACTACGGAATCCCGACGCTCGACAACGCGCAGCGCTGGATCGAGCGCACGCCGGCGCAGTTCGTCTTCAACATCAAGGCGTATCGACTGTTCACGCGCCATCAGACGCCGGTGGTCAGTCTCGGCAAGGAGTTGCGTGAAGCCCTTGGGCCGTCGACCAGGAACAACGTCTACGACAAGGACATCCCGGAGGAGGTGCGGCAGGAGCTGTGGCGGCGATTCCGGGCGGTGCTGGAAGTGTTACGCGGCGCGGGCAAGCTCGGTGCGGTTCACATGCAATTCGCGCCGTGGGTGGCGTTTCATCCCGAGACGTTCGACTACCTCGAGTATTGTCGCGCGATGCTGGCCGGATTTACGGTTGCGGCCGAGTTCCGCAACAAGACCTGGTTCGACAGCGAGCGGCATCGCGAGCGGACGCTGCGCTTCGAACGCGACAATGGCCTGGTCAACGTGATCGTCGACGAGCCGCAGGAAGTGCCCAACTCGATTCCGCAGGTCTGGGAGGTGACCAACCCGATCCTGTCCATCGTTCGCTTGCATGGGCGCAATCGCGCGTCGTGGAACAAGAAGGGTCTCACCGTTTCGTCGCAGCGCTTCAACTACGAGTACGGCGAAGACGAGCTTCGAGAGCTCACGCACGAGGTTAGGACGCTCGCGGCCAGGACGCAGCAGGTTCACGTGCTGTTCAACGTCAACTACCAGGATCAGGGTCAGCGCGCCGCGGCGAAGCTCACGAACCTTCTGCATCATTGACAAGAGCGTGCGCGGGCGCACTTCGGCGTAACGAGCGTCGCCTTCGACACCCACCTCGTTCGCGACCCCACCGACGCGTCGGATAGCGCTAACGACTACGTGTAGTACTCCGGGCTCAGCCTGAGCTCGGTGAGTTGGCTCGGCTCGTGACCGCAAACGATGAGCGCGCCATGGTCGTCGCGCATCTTTTGCAGGCGGCGGATCGATTCGCGCCACCGCAGGCTGTCGTACACGTTGGGCGATGCGATCGGCGGATCGTTGAGGTTCGGGGCAACCTGCGCTGCATCGGAGGCCAGCACGAACAGCCCCGACACCTGCAGGCGCAACGCGAGTCCCTGTGAACCAAAGCTGTGTCCAGGCAGGGAAAGGATCTGCACTCCGGTCGCAATGTCCATGTCCCCTTCGATCATCCGCCAACGCACGTCGAGGTCGCGGTACTGCGAGGTCACGTAGCCGCCGACGCCCGGTGGCGCGATGCGCATCGCGCCTTCGTACTCGGCGCGCTGGATGATGATGTCCGCGCGCGTGCGCTGGAACAGGTCGAGCTTGCCGCAGTGGTCCATGTGCAGGTGGCTCGCGACGACCAGATCGATGTCGCCGACGGTCAAGCCGTTGCGCGCGAGCACCGGTTCGAGTTGCTGCTCGGCGGTCCATTCGTCATAGGGGACCATCTCGGCAATGCCCGTCGCTGCCCACGCGTTCTGCCAATCTTCCGTGCAGCCGAGGTCGAAGAGCATGTTCCCGCTCGGATGCCGGATCAGGAACGTTGCGTGGTGCCGGTCAGTGCCGCCAGCTCGTCCTGCAGATCCTCACGGGTCTGCAGATCGACCGCTGCGAACGGCTCGTCCATCAGCACGATCTGCGGATCGATCGCGAGCGCCCGCGCCAGCGCGACGCGCTGCTGCATGCCGCCGGAGAGCTGGTAGGGATAGAGGCGCTCGGTCCCCTGGAGACCGGTCATCGCCAGGTACTTCGCCACGATCGGCGTCGCCTTGGCGCCGCGGATCCCCTTCATGCGTAGACCGAAAGTCAGGTTCTTCTCCACCGTCATCCAGGGGAACAACGCATACGACTGGAACACCATCGTCACCGCTGCCGAGGGATGCGTGACCGGGACGCCGTTGACCTCGATCAGGCCGCCGCTCGGTTTGATGAATCCGGCAATCGCATTGAGCAGCGTCGTCTTGCCGCACCCGCTCGATCCCACGATCCCGATGAATTCGCCGCGTCGCGCGGCAAAGCTCACGTCGCGACACGCGGGACGGCCGCCGTCGGCACCAGGATAGGAGACGGTGAGACCGGAAACGACCACCGAGGGCGCTTCGTTCATCGCGCCACGGCGCCTCGATGCCAGCGCAGCGCGCGCCGCTCGATCAACAGGACGAGGTAGTTGCTCGCGAAACCGAGTGCGCCGATCATCACCATCCCGAAGATCACGTCAGCGGATTTGAACAGCTCGCGGCTTTGCCACATCTGGTAGCCCAGGCCCGACTGGGCCGCGACCAGCTCGGCTGCCACCACGCAGGTCCACGCGACCGCGATGCCGACGCGAAGCGCGGTGAAGATTTCCGGCATCGCGCCGGGAAGAATGATCGCGGTGAGCAACGCCCATTCGTTGGCGCCGAGACATTGCGCCGCGTTGACATAATGGCGACCGGTGGCGCGAACCGCGGCGGCGGTGGTCACGAAGATCGGAAACACCGGACCGATGAACACGATGTAGTACGCCGCGCGATCGGTGAGCCCGAACCACAGGATCGCGAGCGGCACCCATGCGATCGGCGGAATGGGCCGCAGCGCCTCGATCGCCGGATTGAGCGCCTTGTAGAGCTTGTCGTTCCAGCCGACGAACAGTCCCAGCCCCACGCCGATGCCTACCGCCAGCGCGTAACCGGTCAGCACGCGCTTCATGCTGATGAGGATGTTCGCGAGGAGCACGCCGTTGCTGGCCTCGTCGATGCCTGCCTTCACCACGGCGAGCGGGGAGGGTAGCAACAGCTCGTTGACCGCGCCCGACATCGACAGCACCGACCAGGTCGCGAGCAACGCGGCCAGGCCGACCCACGGCAAGACGACTCGCGACACGGGGCGCCTGCGCGGCGCCGCGTCGGTGTGAGCGTCGTTTTGCGATCGAGGCGAACCCGCGGGTTCGGCCAGACGCGAAACCGATCGCGGCGCTTCCGCTGACGTCGGCCGCAGCACCACTGCCTCCTCCAAGTCCAGCTACTCATTCGAATGTTTTGGGGGATTCTGAGGTTCGCCGTCAGGACGTGTCAAGCGCTCGCGCCGAATGCCTATATGCAAGCAAGCGGGTCATGAGCCGGTTGCGTCATTGCACGACAGGCGCTTATCCCGTCGTCATGGCGATAGGAGCGCAACGCTCGACCTGCTCGACCACCACATGGTGAGATCGGCCCGCACCTTGATGCAGCGCACCGGGATTCGGTGTTTGACTGACAGACTTCGCCCCGGGGGCTTGGGAGACTGCATCCGAGCGGACAGCACGTATACTGGTCGCGCGCGACAGAAGAGCGGGGAACCGTCCCTATCGGTGCGGCGTTGTTGGAGGCGGCGCTGGAACGACGAACAAGATCGAATCGCTTCACGGAGCCTTGGTGCGAATCCGCGGCGGCGCATGCGATGCTTCGTCACAGCGCGCGGTGGCAGCCGGCTCTCCAGCGCGGATCCTTTGGCCGCTCCGGACAGGTTTCTGCGCCCAGTTGAGTCATGTCGAGCAATAGCGATTATCACCTCCCGCTCGACAGCGACGAGCGCTTTCGGCTGCTGGTCGAGAACATCGGTGACTACGCGATCTTCATGCTCGACGAGCACGGTTTCGTCGTGACCTGGAACGCCGGCGCCGAGCGGATCAAGGGTTACCGCGCCGACGAGATCATCGGCAAGCATTTCTCGGTGTTCTATCCCAGCGAGGCGGTCGAACGCGCGCATCCGCAGTACGAGCTCCGCGTAGCCACCGAGCAGGGGCGCTTCGAGGAGGAGGGCTGGCGCGTCCGCAAGGATGGCTCGCTGTTCTGGGCGAACGTAGTGATCACCGCGCTGCGCGACGGCAAGGGCCTTCTGCGCGGATTCGGCAAGGTGACGCGCGATCTCACGCTGCGACGCAAGTACGAAGAGTCGCTGCGCCAGAGCGAGGAGCGCTTCCGGCTGCTGGTCGAAGGTGTATCCGATTACGCGATCTTCATGCTCGATGCGAACGGACGCATCGTCACCTGGAACGCCGGTGCGCAGCGCATCCAGGGTTACAGCGCCGATGAGATCATCGGCCGGCACTTCTCGACCTTCTATCCCGCCGATGCGGTCGAGAGCGGCTGGCCCGAGCATGAGCTCCAGGTCGCCACCGCTCAGGGTCGCTACCAGGAGGAAGGATGGCGCGTGCGCAAGAACGGCGCGCGCTACTGGGCACACGTGACCATCAGCGCGCTGCGCGACGAGGCCGGCCGCCTGCGCGGCTTCGCGAAGCTGACTCGCGATCTCTCCGAGCGCCAGAAGGCCGAGGCCGCCGAGGTGCACTACGCCCACCGCGACGAGATGCTCGAAGCCGAACGAGCGGCGCGTATCGAAGCGCAGCGCGCGGCGCGCATGAAGGACGAGTTCCTCGCAACGCTCTCGCACGAGCTTCGCACCCCGCTGAACGCGATCCTCGGGTGGACGCAGTTGCTGCGCATGCCGCAGGCACGCGGCGAACGCGACGTCGACCACGGCCTGGCGATCATCGAGCGCAATGCCCGGGCGCAGGTGCAGCTCATCGAAGATCTGCTCGACCTCAGCCGCATCCTCGCCGGTCAGGTGCGGCTGGATGTGCAGCGCATCGCGCTGACCGATGTGATTCGCGGCGCGCTCGAATCGGTGCAACCCGCCGCGGACGCGAAGAGCATACGCGTCGAGAGCATTCTCGACAGTCGGCGCGGCATCGTCTCCGGCGATCCATCGCGACTGCAGCAGGTGGTGTGGAACCTGCTGAGCAACGCGATCAAGTTCACGCCCAAGGGCGGCAAGGTCCAGGTGGTGCTCGAGCGCATCGACTCGCACGTCGAGATCACGGTCAGCGATACCGGCATCGGCATTCCTCCGGCATTCCTGCCGCAGGTGTTCGACCGCTTCTCGCAGCAGAATGGAAGCGCGAGCCGGGAGCATGGCGGGCTTGGGCTCGGTCTCGCGATCTCGAAGCAGCTCGTCGAACTTCATGGAGG
>DATKLH010000537.1:0-15173 GCA_035542515.1 Casimicrobiaceae bacterium | reverse complement strand
GAACGGACCGGGCGCCCCGATTCGCCCAGATGGCGCTCGAGTCCCAGCCGAGCGAGCGATTCGCGGCAGATGGGTTGGATGTCGAGGCTTGGAGCCGTGTGCCGATGCATGCGAGGCGTGCGCAGCGTGCTTCGATCATGCGGCGCTTGGCACGCGTGCTGCCGGGGCCGCGGTCACCAACTGTAACTCCAATGACGGGTTGTTCGACAGTCCGGCACGTGGCGAAGTGCGTGTAGACGCACCCGCCGATGTCGAAAGCATCGTCCAGCGGCGACACGGTGTTTCGTGGACGCCCGCGACCTGCCCGAGGACCCCGGCAAGCAAGCATGCACGCGAGCGTCGAGGCGGCGGCGGGCCGCGGGGCCCGCTTCCGTTCCACGACGAAGACGGCGACCGCGCCAAGACGTCGCAGCAATCTGCAGCGCTATTGTGCAGTCAGCGTGGTGGCGGGAAGGGCGACGAACTGGGTGTTGATGATATGGATTTCCGGCGGGCCTGGAGCGCCGCGCGAAGTGGCCGGTGCGAACGTGGCGAGCGACATCATCAAGTGCGAGCTCAAGCCGATCGACCTGGCGGAATTCGGCGCTGCGCCGCTGACGCCGACGCAGCTTTCACGGCTGCAGAGCATCTATCCGAGGGGGGGTTGCGACTGGTCCAAGCCAGGTATCGAGCAACAACCGCCTGCGGGCGTTTGGCAGTTCTTCTGACTGTAGCGCAGTTGCTGGAGGAGGAGGGGCGGGTCCCGAGGACCCGCCTTCTTTTTTTGCCTTCCGCGGTCGGGGAGTGCGCATCGCGCGCCATCGGCGACAATATGCCAGCCCAGGTCGCCGCGACGAGCGTTGCGTGACGCGGGTTCTCACTGGAGGAGAAGCCGATGCGCCGCAAGCCATTCATGGCCTTCGCTGCCGACGCCGAAGTCGAGCGTCGGCTGATCGAAACGAGTCGCACCGAGCAGGAGCAGTAGCGCGATGCATCTCGCAAAGTCGTCACCGATCGAGCGCATCCGCTGGCATCAGTTGCGCGTATCGGCGAAAACGGTGTGGAGCTTCGTCGAACTCATCAATGCGGAGGGGTACGTCGGTGTTGGCGAGGCCACGCTGGGACAGCATGAGCCGCAGATGCGCGCCGCACTCGCGAGCTTCGAGAATGCGGTCATCGGGCGCGCCGCGGAGGATGTCGACCTCGCCCTGCAGAGCGCGAGCGCACGTTCGTTGCCCGAATTCGCGGTCGTGTCCGCGCTCGATCAGGCGGCCTGGGACCTGATCGCCCAGGCGCGCGGCATCGGCGTCGCGGCCGCGCTGGGCGCCATGCAGCGCGAGCGCGTCCCGGCCTACGCCAATATCAATCGGGGCATGACGTCGCGCACGCCGCAAGGTTTCGCGGCGCAGGCCCGGTGCGCCGTTGCAGACGGCTTTCGCGCGATCAAGATCGCGCCCTTCGACGAAGTCGAGCTGCGTGGCCGCACGGATGCGAAGCCCGATGCATGGCACATCGACGCGGGCCTGGCACGCATCGGCGCGGTACGTGAGGCGATCGGTGCCGACGTCGAGCTCATGGTCGATTGCCACTGGCGGCTCAACCGCGACGCCGCCGAAGCGGTGTTGAAGGAGGCTTCTCCGCACAACCTGTACTGGCTCGAATGTCCGGTGCCCGAGACGCAGGAGATGCTTGCGACGCTTGCCCACCTTCGCGATCTCGCAAACGGCATCGGCGTCCGGCTGGCAGGCTGCGAGCAGATGTCGCTGGCGAGCGGCTTCGCTCCGTTCCTGCGCGCAGGCGCCTACGACGTCATGATGCCGGATGCGAAGTATGTCGGGGGCTTGCGCGAAATGCTCCGCGTGGCACAGAGCTTTGCAGCGCATGGCGTGGCATTCTCCCCGCACAATCCGAGCGGACCCGTCTGCCACGCCGTGAGTCTGCACGTCTGCGCCGTCGTGCCTGCCCTCGACCGTCTCGAGATGCAGTATGCGGAGACGTCGCTCTTCGACGAGCTCGTGGACGACGTATTGCCCCGTGCCGTGCATGGCGAAATCGAGGTGCCCGTCGGGCCCGGGCTGGGCCTCCGGCTGAATGCGCGCCTGACCCGCGAGCTCGCGTCGTGTGATGGCTTTGCGCGCCACGCTTCGCAGGGTGCGCCGCATGCAGCGCCTGGCGCAACCTGACATGCATCGCCGCCTCGGCCCGACATTCCCAGTGCGATGATCACCGGACTGGTACAGATCCTTGCTTTCCAAGGCCTCGGCGAGCTCGTCTCGCACTTTCTGCTTCCAACCATACCCGGGCCGGGCATCGGCCTGATACTTCTGCTCGCGTTCCTGCGACTGCGGCGACGCGTACCCGAAACGGTCGAGCTCGTCGCGTCCGCGCTAACGCGACATCTCGGGCTCCTGTTCGTTCCTGCGGCCGTCGGAGTGGTGATGTTCTGGCCGCGCCTGGCATCCAACGCGCTGGCCATCGTCGTCGCGCTGCTGGTGAGCGTCGTGCTCACGATCGCGGTGTCGGCCCTGGTGCTGCGCATATCGAGTCGCGAACACGATGACCGATCGTAGCCTGCCCGACATCCACGAGATCTGGGTCTATCTTTCGGGCAGTCCGCTGCTCGCGCTGATCCTAACGCTGGCTTCCTACCAGGCGGGCGTGTGGATCTACGAGCGCAGCGGTCGCAATCCGCTCGCGAACCCGGTGGCTATCGCCGTGGTGCTGGTCGCGACCGCCATTACGCTCGTCGACATGCCGTACGCCAAGTACTTCGAAGGCGCGCAGTTCGTGCATTTCCTGTTGGGCACGGCGACGGTCGCACTGGCCGTGCCCATTCATCGCGGGCTCGACGAGCTGCGCGGGCGACTCGTCCCGCTGCTCGCTGCGCTGGTCGCAGGCGGGGCGACCTCGATCGCGTCGGCGGTGCTGATCGCGCGCGCGCTGGGTGGCGACGACACGATCGTGCGAGCGTTCTACGCGAAGTCGGTCACGGCGCCCATCGCCATGGGCGTTTCCGAGCGGATCCACGCATCGCCGACGCTGACCGCCGTGTTCGCGATCACCACCGGCATCCTGGGTGCGGTGCTCGCACGCTTCGTGCTGGACCTGGTGGGGTCGAGAGCGTGGTGGCAGCGGGGCTTCGCGCTCGGTGTTGCGGCCCACGGCATCGGTACGGCGCGCGCGTTCAGCGTGAACGAGGAGGCGGGTCGGTTTGCGGGCCTCGCCATGGGATTGCACGGCATCCTGGGCGCGGTGTTGTTGCCGTGGCTGTTCGCATGACGATCGCGAACGCCAGTCGCGATCCCCAAGCATTGCGTCACCGAGCGCAGCGTCATTGTGATCGCCGCACTTGGTCGCCTCCGGTTCAACCGTCGAGATCGGGATAGCGCCGGAAGATGTCGTCGTTGTTGAACGCCAGGCGGCGTCCGGATTCGACATACGCCTCGATGCGAGGCCTTGCGAACGCTTCGTCGTGCAGCCTGTGCAGGCGCGGATGCGCGCGCAACGCCTTGCGACTCGCCTTGGGAAACGCGTAGCGCAGGCCCGCGACGACCTGCGCCATCGAGAGATCCGCGTAGGTGATGCGCTCGCCGACCATCCACGGACCGCCCGCCGGATTGCGTTCGAGCACGCGCTCGAAATAGCCGAGGAACTTCGGAAGGCGCGTCTCCCTGAAGTCTTTGGCGCGTCGGCGCGCGGCCGGCTTCTGTTGCTCGTAATAGAGGCTGCCCGCGATCGGGTGATGCGTGTCGTGGATCTCGCTGATGAAGTCCGCGATGGTGAGCTGCAGCTGATGCGTCCAGAGCCTGCCGGCGGCATCGCGCGGCGCGAGATCGTGGCGAGCGCCCAGGTAGAGGAGGATGTTCGCCGTCTGTCCGATCAACTGCCGGCCGGCCTTGAGGAAGGGTGCGGCGAAGGGAGGACGCTGCACATCGTCGCCTTCGAGGAAACGCTCCATGGCAGGAACGCCGCCGCCCTTCGATTCAGGTACCAGCGCGATGTCGACGTATTGCGCTCCGGCCTCCTCGAGCGCGAGCCGCACGTATTCCCCGCGTCCCTGGATGCCTGGCCAGTAGTAGAGCTCGTAGATCATCGCAACCTCACCTCGGTTTGCGTTGAGAGCAGCATCCGCGGCGCGCCCGGGCCATCACCGCCCCGTAGGCGGGCCGCGACCAGCGTGCGTCGTGTGACGCGCGCGTGCCTGGCATCGTCACCACTCCATCGAATCAGCTGCCTGGCAAAGCGTGTGCTTCGGGAAAGAAGACGTCCTTCCAGCTCCTGGGCGCTTCCTTGAGCGTGCCGATGTGCGCCATGAACGAGGCGAACTTCATGAGCGCAACCGGAGCGACCGCGTACTGCGCGTCGGGCTGGCGGATCATCGCCTCGATATCGGATTCGCTTTGCGCGGCCCTGGTGAGCGTCTTGTAATCGCGGGCGGCGCGCGCGGGATCGCGTTTGATGATGTCGTCGGCTTCGCGCAACGCGGCGAGGTAGGCCGCCACGGCCTTGGGATTGGCGTCATGGAAGCGCGTGGTCGCGTAAGCGACGGTCACCGTGCCGGCGCCGCCGAGCACATCCTTCGATTGCAGGATCGGGTGTATCGCCGAGTCGCCCGCGTATGCCGCACGGAACGGATCGTAGGTGAAGTGGCCGGTGAGGTCGGCCTTCCCGGCTTTCATCACGCCTACCGCATCGGCGTCGCGCATGGTGACGGTGAGCGGATCGAGCCTGGCGTACTCCTTTTCCCCGAAAGCTTCGGCGGCCGCCATCTGGAGCACGATCGCGACCTGGCTCGACTTCACGCCCGCCACCGCGATCCGGTCGGAGGACGAGAGATCCTTGATCGACTTCACGTTCGGATTGCGTGTGTACAGCGTCGACGGCGTGCCACCCACGGCCGCAATCGCCTTGACTTCGTTGGCGGTGCCGGCCGTCTTCGACCACAGGATGAGAAACGGTGGAAGCCCGCCGGTCGCGAACTCCAGGTTGTTGCCGAGCAGCATGTCGTTGAGCACGGCGCCGCCGGCCACGTCGACGAACTTGACCGTGACATCGCCCAGCCCCGCCGCACGCGCGTGCTTTTCAATGAGCTTCTCGCCTTCCAGCACGTAGATCGGAAGCTGCGAAAGCGTCGGCGTGCGTCCCACGCGGATCTCGGTGACCTGCGCAATGGCGGTCGATGCACCGATGAGCATCGTGAAGGCCAGGATCCGCGCAAAACCTCTGCTCTGCATGCGTCCTCCGATGGGTTGCGTTGTCGTCACCGCCGCACCTCGTGCAGCGCCTGGTTCAGCAGGTGCGGAATCTCGTCGAGCGTCGTTGCGACCCGCGCGCCGGCCTCGCGCAACATCGCGATCTTCGCACTTGCCGTGTCGGCATGCTCGCGCACCAGCGCGGCGGCATGCCCGAAGCTGCGCCCCGCGGGATAGGCTTCCTGGAAGATGCCCGCGACGAGCGCCACGACCGGCTTGGTCACGCGTCCGTCGCGCACCACGTCCGCCAGCCCCCGCTCGTTGCCGGTTCCCGGTTCGCCGAACACGACGATCGCATCGGTTTCCGGATCGTCCTGGAACAGCAACGCATAGTCGCTCATCCGCAAGCCGGTAATGCGGTCGCCACCCATCGACACACAGGTGGACACGCCCCAGCCGGCGAACTTCAGCGTGCGCGCGAGCTCCGCCGACATGCCGCCCGAACGCGAGCAGATGCCGATACGGCCCGGCTCGTAGATCTCGCTCGGATCCTCGCCGCCGATCCCGCCGATGCGCCCGCGCCCGGGGCTTATGACGCCGTTGGTGTTGCAACCAACGAGCTTCACGCCGGCGGCGCGCGCGGCGGCGATCACGTACGTTGCGTCGTGCAGCGGAACGCCCTCGGCGGTCACGATCAGCAAGGGAATGCGTTGCTCGATCGCCTCGAGCGCGGCGTCGCGGACAGCGAGCGGCGGCATGTAGAGAATCGTCGCGTCGATCTCGTGACGACCGATTGCTTCGGCGACGCTGTCGTACACCGCAATCCCGTGCACCGCTTCGCCGCCGCGTCCGGGCGTCACGCCGGCGACGATGCGCGCGCCGTAGCGAAGGGCGCGCTGCGAGTCGACGCTCGCCTGCGAGCCGGTGAGCCCCTGTACCAGGATGCGCGTGCTCGCGTCGACGAGAATGCTCATCGTGTCGGCGCGTGCCGCGCGTCGGCGGCGAGCTGCACGATGAGCTTCACGGCGTCGTCGAGCGAAGCCTCGCGCGGCAGGTAATGAATGTTCGGTCGATCGCGCACGCGTGCACGCGCCTGCGCTTCGCCGGCGCCGAACAATCGGATCACGATGGGCAGGGCGGTCGTGATGCCCTTCGCATCGAGCGCCTCGACCAGCGTGTTCACACGGATGTCGGCGCGTGCCATCTGCGCGAAGTTGAACCCGACGAGCACGCCGCGCAGGCCGGGATGCTCGAGGATCGCGTCGATGACGGCGCGCAGCTTGCGAGGATCCGAACCGGTGGGCGGTGTCACGCTGTGGTTTGCGGGTTTGCCGCCGAGCGCGAGCATCCGGTCGTGCTGATAGAGCCCCGCGCCGCCGCCCCCGACGAGCAGGCCGATATCGCCGTCGAGTTCGACGTAGCGCGCCTCCGGGCCGGGCACTTCCGCATCGATGGTCATCACGCGCTGCTCGCGCGGCGAAAGCGTGTGCGCCGGATAAGCACGGCGATGGCATTCGCGCCACGGTTGATGGCGTGCGAGTGCGGCATCATCCACACCTATCATCGCGCCGACCACGACGATGTTCCCGGCGTCGTCGATCGCGAGCGGGTTGACTTCGAGCAACTCGGCATCGGCTTCCACGAACAACGCGTAGAGGCGCGCGGTCACGCTCGCAAGAGGTCGCAGCAGCGCTCCACGAATGCCTGCCTGCTTCCACAGATCGACGGCGCGCCATGGCGACAGGCCACGCAGCGGATCGATAGGCGCGGAAACCAACGCCTGGCGATCGTGCTGCGCGATCGCTTCGATGTCCACGCCGCCGGCCGAGCTGAGGATCACCCGTGGACCGTCGTCGTCGAACGTGAACGAGGCATAGAGCTCGCGGGCGATCGTAACGGCGCGCTCGACATAGATCTCGCGCACTTCATGGTCGGCCACGACGCTGCCGAGCACGGCATGTGCAGCGGCCGCGGCTTCCTGCGGGGACGCCGCGTAGCGAACGGCACCGGCCTTGCCGCGCCGCCCGGCCGGGACCAGCGCTTTGACGACGACGGGCGCGGCGAGTCGTTCGGCAACCTGTTGCGCTTCGTCGGCCGTCGCTACGGTCGCACCGATGGGCACGGTCATGCCGGCCGCGCGAAGCCAGGCCTTCGCGTCGTCTTCGAGCAGGCGCATCATGACGGCGCGTGAGCGTGCGGGCCGCGGGAGGGAATGGAGCACGACGCCATACCGTCGACGACGCGATCGCCGCTTTCCAGCTCGCACCAGCACTCGGCAGTCCACTGCGTTCGTTCGCCGACGCTCTCGCGCGAAGTCCAGCGCAGCTTCGGACGCACGACGTCGCCCGCCTTGACCGGTTTGAGGAAACGGACTTCGAGCTGGCCGTCGCGATACCAGTGGGCGCTACCGAAAGTGTCGATCAGAAAGCCGATGAGCAGACCCTCCGATTGGGTGCCCGAAGCGATGATGTGCGCAAGACCCGCTTCGCGGGCGCACTCGATGTCGGTGTGGAGATTGCGCTGCGGCCAGCCCGCCTCGTCGAACGCGCCTCCAGAGAATGCGAGCATGCGTGCCAGCGAGAAGCGCAGCGCACGCCCACTGACGATCGTGCCGATCGCGGCGGCGTCCACTGCTGCTTGCGTTCCACTCATGGGTGCATCGACGCGGGAGGGAGGTTCAACGGCTCGCCGCTGCGCGTGAAAAAGACCGAGTGCGCATCGCGTACGAGAACGGCGTCGCCGCTCGCGGTGGTCACGCGCGTATCGAGCGCCTGGTACAGGCGTCCCTTGCGTTCGTATACCTCGCGGATGGTCCAGTCGACGCGCAACCTCTGGTCCACGAACGCCGGTCGATGGAAGCGCACCCGATCCTTCGCAAATACCGAACCGGTCCCCGGCGCGAGCCGGAACGAGGGACTGCGCGTGCGCGCCGACATGTGCAGCAGCAGGACCGGATGAACCACCGCTCGGCCGGTGCCGCGGTCGAGATAATCGGAACCGTAGTCCTCGAGCGCGAACAGGAACTGCTGGTTGACCTCGGCGGAAACACTGAAGTCGAGCGATGCGTAGCGCTCGCCGGCGCACAGCTCGTGGGCATAGCGATGATCGTCGACTTGCTGCATGGGGACTCGAGCGATTGCAGCGGGCATCATACAAGAGCAGCCTCGCGCGGCGCGGTTCGACGCTTTAGGAGCCTCGATCGACGCTCGAGCAACGCGCTCGTGCGGCGCCGCCCGCGCCGCGAAGTTGCTATCGCCCGGTGTTGCCTACATCTGCTTGAACAGGTGCGTGAAGCTGCGACTTACTTCCAGCCGCTCGTCGGTGCCCTTCAAATGCACGACCTGGTTGCCGCGAAGGTTGCGGCTGACCTGGGTGATGGCATCGACGCGAACGACGATGGCGCGATGGATCTGCCAGAATTCGCCGGGATCGAGCTCCTCGAGGAGCTCCTTGATCGGCTTGCGAATCAGCGCGTCGAAGCGTTCGGTCTGCACGCGCGTGTACTTGTCCTCGGAGCGGAAGAACAGCACCTCGCTGGTCGGAATCATGCGGATGGTCGTTCCAACGCTCGCCTGGATCCAGCGCAGGTATTCGCGCGGCTTGACGCCACTGCCCGAGAGCCGGTGCGAGAGCTCGGCGAGCAGGTCGGTCATCGGATCGGGCTTCTGCGCCAACCGATCCCGCAGGCGGGCGCACGTGATGGCGACCCGATCGACCTCGACCGGCTTGAGCAGGTAATCGACCGCGCCGTGCTCGAACGCGCTGATCGCATACTGATCGTACGCGGTGACGAACACCACATGCGCCTTGCCGGCCAAAGCGCGCGCGGTGGCGATGCCGTCCATCTCCGGCATGTTGATGTCGAGGAACACGATATCGGGTTGCTCTGCCTGCGCAAGCGCGATGGCCTCGCGCCCGTTGCCCGCCTCGCCCACGATGACGAGATCGGGCCACGCCTGGTGCAGTCGCGCGGTGATCTGATCGCGCATCAGTCGCTCGTCGTCGACGACGATGGCCGTGGGAGCGGCGTGCGTGGACATCGGCAGGGATTTCCGGGGTCAGGATGGTTTGGCGGCGATCTCGTAGGGCACCTTGATCGTAGCGCAGGTTCCGCCGGCGGGCGGCACGCTGATGATCAGCTCGGCGCGTGCGCCGTACAAGCCTTTCAACCGCTCGCGAATGTTCGCGAGCCCGACGCCGCCGTCGGTCTTCGGCATGAAGCCCACGCCGTTATCGACAACGTGCACCGCGAGCTGCCCATCGACGATCTCGGCCTTGATCTCGAGCGCGCCGCCGCTCGCCTTCGGTTCGAGCCCGTGCTTGATCGCGTTCTCGACGAGCGTCTGCAGCATCATCGAGGGAAAGATCGCCGATCGCAACCCTTCCGGCACCTGGACGACCACCTGCAGGCGCTCTTCCATCCGCATCTTCATGATCTCGAGGAACGCGCTCGAGAGGTCCACTTGCTGCCCGAGCGTGGGTCGGCTGCCGTCGCGCAGCTGCGGCATCGCCGAGCGCAGGTAGCGGATGAGGCTCTTCTGCATGCGCGAGGCGCGCGGCGGATCGGTCTCGATCAGCTGGTCGATACTCCCCAGCGTGTTGAACAGGAAGTGCGGCTCGATCTGCGCCTGCAACGCTTCCATGCGCGCTTCCACCACGCGCCGCTCGAGCGTCTCGGTCTCGGCACGCTGCGTGGCCTGCCGCGCGGTGAGCTCCGCACGGCGCTTCCCGCCCGCGATGATCTTGATGGTGACCGCGCCCAGGAAGAAGACGAGGAACAGCTGCGGCCGATGGAACATGCCGGCCACGATGAGGAGCAGCGTCGAGATGATCAGCAGGGTCTTCCACGACACCACGGCCAGCCAGTCGAAGAAGCGCCACCACAGCGCGACCAGCCCGCGCCAGACCTCGCGCAACGTCTGGCGCGCATTGGGTGGTTCCAGCGGCGGGGCACTCGCGCCGCGCTGTGCGGTATCGGCCTCCGGGCGGGGGTCGGTGGATGCCATGGTCGTGATCGGGTGGACTGCCTGACGTGACGCGAGAGTAGCCGAGGCCGCGGGGACCTTCCACTGCGGCGGGACACGATGCGCGCCGGACGTGACGGAATGCGGATTGGCGCGACATTCCGCTCGCCCGAGCCTCTCGCGCGACGGGTGTCGTGCAGCATCCGTTGTCAGCGAACCGTGGCGACGACCTTGCCATCGCGCCATCGCACGCGAGGAGGATACGCGCCGCGCACGATCCTCCGTGCCACGGGCGCGCTGCGCTCGCGCATCGGCTACATCAACAACGCGCCGAGAAGCCGTTCAGGATGCGTGCTCGAGATAGCTTTGGAAAACGGCGACGTGGACCAGTGCCGAATCGGCGGAGTCCGGCCACAGATCCTCGGTCCGGAACCGCACGTCGTAGGTCGGCTCGTCTTCCGCTTCGATTGCGTGAGCGTGAGCATCGGGGAACGGATAGGCCGGCGACTCGCTGACCACGACGCCGATCTTTCCGCGGATGTACCCGGGCATGCGAACGTGGCCGGGCACATAGTCGGCTCGTACGCGCACTCGATCGCCCGGACGAAAACGCTCGCGCGCAGTTGCATTGGTTCGTCCCGCTGCGCTGGGTGCCGCGAGCGGTACCGTTCCGCCGGCACGTTGTTCGAGCTCGGCGCGCGTCACCACCTGTTTTTCGACCAGCAGCGTCGCGAGGCCGGTCAGCGAGCGCTCGTAGTAGCTCGCGCTCAGGTAATGCCGCGGCTCCATGCGCTCGATGGCGTGGCGGTATTCGTCCATGTTGAAGATGCCCTGGCGTACCGCGAAGGCGTACAGCGAATTCGCGCGAACCTCCCAGGCTGCGTGAAACGGCTGGGCGTCGAGCGTGTAGCGCACCGGCCCGAAGCCTTGCCTGCCGCCCATGTCGTGGATGCCGTCCATGTCGCGCTCCGATCAAATGCGTGCGACGCCGATCAGCCCATCGCGCGTCACGATGGCCGCCAGCTTCTCCTCGGGCCAACCCGTGGTTTCCGGCGGCTGCAGCGGAAGGACCATGTAGCGCGTGTCTGCGGTGGTGTCCCATACGCGGATCTCGACCTGCGGCGGCAAGTCCAGTCCCATCTCCCTGAGCACGGTGCGCGACTCGCGGACCACACGCGAGCGATATTCGAAATCCTTGTACCAGTCCGGCGGCAAGCCGATCACCGTGAACGCCGTGCACGAGCAGAGCGTGCAGCAGATGACGTTCTGCACCGTGGGCGTGTTCTCCAGCACCACCAGGTGACGGTGGTGAGGCGGCACCGGGATGCCCAGCTCGGAGACGGCCGCTCGTCCATCGGCGAGCAACCGTGCGCGAAACGCCGGGTCGACCCACGCCTTGGCGACGACGCGCGCGCCGTTGCGCGGGATCCACTGCTCCTGCGCAAGGTGATCGAGCTCCTCGACGGTCTGCGTCGCGTCGAGCCCGCGCGCATCGAGCGCGGCCTGGATGGCGGCGACACGCTGTTCCGGAGTGGCTGTCGGATGGACGACTCGATCGCGAGCGGTCATCGTGTTGCTCCTGATGGTGGCGTCCTTGTGCGTGTTTTCAGTATTGCGCTGGCCCTGGTTGCGGTCAACATGGACATCGGGTCTTGCGCCCACGTCCGCATCGTCACGAGCGGCGTCCATCCTGGGCGGCCGTGTCGATGTCGAGATACTCCCACGGGCTCTGGAAATAGTGCACGTTCTTGCGAAAGCCGCGCACCTGCGGCGCGACCACCGTGCTGCTGATGCGGTAGGCGCTGAGGCACCAGGGCGCCTGCGCCGAAACGATCCTCGTCATCGCCTCGTAGAGCTTGTTGCGCTCGCCGGCGTCGGCGACGCGATGCGTTTTTTCATACATCGCGTCGAACTCGGCGTTGCGGAAGCGCGCGAGATTGCTCGCGCCCGCACCCGGACCGTAGAACAAACGCATGAAGTCCTCGGCGGTGTCGCCGGTCCATCCGAAGCCCGAAAACTGCAGCTGTCCCGCATGCGCGGCCTTGAGCGTCTCGGGAAAGCTCTGCACCTGAAAGTCCATGCGAATGCCGATGTCGCGCATGCTTCGCTGCCACAGTTCGTCGTACTGGCGATACACCGCGCCGGGGATGGTGGCCTGCCGAATGACCAGCGGGCGGCCGTCGGGCAGATCGCGGTTGCCGTCGCCGTCGCGGTCGCGGTAACCGAACTTGTCGAGCAGCGCGCGAGCGGTCGCCGGATCGTAGGGTGACGAGCCCTTGTAGCCGGAGAGGTGCCCTTCGACATCGGGCGGAATCGGCTGGTTCGCCACCATGCCCTGGCCGTTGCGGATCACGCGGATCTCGTCGGGCAGGTTGTAACCGCTGCAGATCGCGCGACGCAACGCGACCTTGTCCTGCGCGGCGCCGCCGACCACCGGGTCTTCCATGTTGAAGTAGTTGAAAGTCACCGTGAGCTCGGTCGCGCGCTCGAGCCGTATGCCGCGCGAGGCGAATTCGGGCAGCAGCTTTCCGGAGGCGTCGAGCATCTTCGGCGCCACGTCACCGGGGATGTCGAGCATGTCGATCTGCCCCGAGCTGAACATGAGCATGCGCGGATTGGTTTCCTCGACGATTGCAATGTCGATGCGGCCGATCTGTGGCAGGCGCTTGCCTCGCATGGCCGACGCGACCGCCTGGGTGTCGGCGTCCGCGTTCGCGGGCGCGGTCGGAAAACGTCTCTCGCGATAGGACGGGTTCGCCTCGAGCACGAAGCGCCGACCCGGCTGCCACTCCTTGAGACGGTACGGCCCGGTGCCAACCGGATTGCGCATTGCGCGGCCGCTCGCGTCGGCGTACTTCTCGATCACTTCGCGCGCCACCGCGCGCAACGCTGCGTTGTTGAGCAGATACAGGAAGGTATAGTCGGGCTCGACCAACTCCAGCCGCAGCGTGTAGCGGTCTAGCGCACGCAGGCCGGCGATCTGCTCATCGTAGTCGAAGTGGCCCGAAGCACTCGCCTTCGCAACGGCTGCATCGAGTCCGACGATCTTGTGCGCGAGCAGGTCGGCGTTGGGCGAGCGCACGCGCGGATCGACCACACGCTTCCACGCGTACGCGAAATCGGCGGCGACCAGCTCGCGTTTCCTGCCGCCGAACGCGGGATCGTCGGCGAAGTAGACGCCGGGCTGGATGCGGAAGAGCCACACGCGGCCGTCGGCGGAAATCTCGGGCATGCCGGTTGCGATGCTCGGCACGAGGCGGTAGGGCCGTGCGAGGTAATCCCAGACGTAGAGCGCATCGAAGATGCGTCCCTCGATGACGCTGGCGTAGGTCTCCTGGGTGCCTGCGGGATCCAATCCGGAGACATCGATCGGAAAGGCGATGCGCAGCACCTTCGCCGGATCGGCCCAATCGGCGGCGATGGCGCGCGGAGCGCCAGCCAGCAGTGCCGTCGCCAACAGCAGTTCGGCCAGCGCGGTTCGCAAGACCATCGAAGCCTCCAGTGCGTCACGGCGGGTCGTCGTCGCGGTCTGCGGCGACGCTACGCGCTCGCGCTGCGAGGGTCAAGCGACGCGGTGCAGGCGGCATCGCGAAGCTTGCTTCGCTTGGCTCGGGCCTCTATGCACGCCCGGCGAAACAGCGTCGTGGGCTGGAGGGATCAGGACGCCGCGCAGCGTACGCTGGCCCTGCGCTATCGATTGCGAGCGCAGAGTCTATGCCGCAGACACTTTTCGCCGGTAACGTGCGCCGTGGCGACGTTCATGCGAAGAACGTTTCGAGCGTTGGAAACGGACCCACGCCTTGCGTGCAGTGCCACAGATAGATGGCGAGGCCCAGGTCTCCGGTCCACAACGAATAGCGCAACTGCTTGTACATGCGCGCGTGCTGGTGCGTTTGCCTGATCGCGTGCATGGCGAACGATCGGGCACGCTCGAGCCACCGTGCGTCGGCGGTCCGCTCGTACAGCTTCAGCAACGCGTAGCCATTGCCGCCTGTGCCATGACACAGGTTGGCGCCCTTGACGAGCGGACCCGCGGCCCACAGAGCTTCGCCTGCGGCGAGCAGTTCCTCATCGAGTGCCTCGCCCGGCAATTCCGCGAGGCAGATGACGAATCCGGGCGCGCCGTGGCAGAACTGCATCAGGGCCTTTTGCGGCCGGCTGCTGCGATCGGGCGACAGGAGCAAGGCGGGCCAGTTCACCTGGCCGTCCTCGCGCTGCGCGGTGGCGCGGATCGTCTGGACGATGCGACCGTGCCACTCGTCCCACTCGCTCGTTTCGAACAGGTGACGTCCTCGGATCAGCACGGCCGCGGTCGCGACAAAGCCGTGTACCGCATCGAGATAAGTGACTTGCCGGCCATAGAGGTCCTGTGACCAATAGTGACAACGATGCTCGGGCGACCACAGAAGCTGCGTCCGCAGACGGCGTGCCGTTGCGACGAACAGTTGCGCCCATCGATGCTCACGCGTCCGCTGATGAAGGAACAGCGCGGCGAGCATTGTTCCAGGCGATCCCCACATCAGCTCGCGCGCCGGATGATCGATATTGGCCTCGATCAGCTCTTCGAGCCGCGCCGCGCAGGTCGGGTCCGATGTCAGCCAGTAGACGAGCAACAGAAGACCGGTATCACCCATCAGGTACGACGCTAGCGCTGAATCGTCCAACCCCTCGCTTCGCAGCCAACGCCGGTTCTCCACGAGCGCGACGTCGACCTCGCCGGCGTACGAGCGACGCAGTCGCACCGGCCCAATGGCCTCTAGGTAGTGCAGGGCCCATTGGACTCCGCCCGCGCCAAAGTACAGATTGAAGACCGGATCGGTCGCGCCGCCATCCGCATCCAGTGGATGCATGGGCCAGCGCGCTTCGCGCGCATACCGTTCCTCGGTATCGCGCACGATGTACTCGATGGTATCCAGCGCCGCCGCCTCGTCCCACGGGATGCGTTCGAGCGGCTCGTGACGCGCGGGGTCGTACAGCATGGATTGTTCCTTGTCCGGAGCGAGGCGCGTCGCAGGCGTTGGCGTTCCTACCGCACAGC
>DATKLH010000536.1:0-2103 GCA_035542515.1 Casimicrobiaceae bacterium | reverse complement strand
GCGGCATGCTCGGTCGCTGTCAGCTAAACTGCATGACATGCTGGATCCTCCCGAAGGCGGGTCACAGCGTTCTATTCGACGGCATATGGTAGCCGGAGTTGTTGTGGTGGTGCTCCTGGTCGTTGTGGTCGGCGGCTGGGCGTCGACCACCCAAATAGCAGGCGCGCTTATCGCTGAAGGCTCTATCGTCGTCGATACTAATGTCAAGAAGGTGCAGCACCCAACCGGCGGCGTGGTCGGCAAGCTCTTTGTGCAGGATGGCGATCAGGTCAAGTCCGGCCAGATTCTCGTCCAGCTCGACGACACGGTGACACGCGCTAATCTCGCCATCGTCACCAAGGGCCTCGACGAGTTGGCGGCACGCAGGGCGCGGCTGGAGGCCGAGCGCGACGGCACCGAGTCCATCACGTTCCCACCCGACCTGCTGGCGCGCCAGAGCGACCCGGCGGTCGCCACCGCAATCTCCAACGAGCGCAAGCTGTTCGAGCTGCGCCGCTCGGCGCGCTCCGGCCAGAAAGCGCAGCTTCAGCAGCGCATCGCCCAGCTCAAGGATGAGATCACGGGCTTGACCGCACAGTTGGATGCGAAGGCACAGGAAACCAAGCTGATCAACAAAGAGCTCGAAGGCGTGCGCGATCTCTACCAGAAGAATCTGGTGCCGCTCACGCGCGTGAATTCGCTCGAGCGCGACGCCGCCCGGCTCGAGGGCGAGCGCGGGCAATTGCTGGCCTCCGTCGCCCAGGCCAAGGGGAAAGTAAGCGAGACCCAGCTGCAGATCATCCAGATCGATCAGGATCTGAGCAGCGAGGTCGCCAAGGATATGCGCGAGGTGGACGCCAAGTACGGCGAATTCATCGAGCGTAAGGTCACCGCTGAAGATCAGCTCAAGCGCATCGATATTCGCGCGCCGCAGGATGGCGTCGTGCTGGAATCCAAGGTCCACACCGTCGGCGGTGTGATCACCGCCGGCGACACGATCATGCAAATCGTGCCGGAAAGCGACAAGCTGCAGGTCGAAGCCAAGGTTAACCCGCGCGACATCGATCAAGTGCAGGTCGGGCAGGCCGCGCTGTTGCGCTTTACTGCGTTCAATTCGCGGACGACGCCGGAAGTCAGCGGCACGGTCATGCGTGTATCGGCGGACACCACCAGCGACCAACGCACCGGGCAGAGCTACTACACGATCCGGGTGTCAATGACACACGACGAGACTGCCCGGCTCGGCGACGTGAAACTTATTCCCGGCATGCCGGTCGAGGCCTTCGTGCAGACCGGTGAGCGCACCGTTTTGTCCTATCTTATCAAGCCCTTACAAGATCAATTCATGCGGGCCTTCCGCGAAAAATGAAGCCTATGTTGGTGCGCCTCGCCGCGGGTGATCGCCCATGAGCTGGCTCTCGCGCTTAGCGCGGCGCTTCGGGCTCGCGCGTGCTCTAGCGCTTGCGCTGCTCATCGCGCTCGCCGCGTTGCGCATTGCCGATCCGGCGCCAGTACAAGAATTGCGTGTTCGCGTCTTCGACTTTTTACAGGTGCTTCACCCGCGCGTTGCGACACAGCGACCGGTGGTCATCGTCGACATCGACGAGAAGAGTCTCAAGGCGATTGGCCAGTGGCCGTGGCCGCGCACAAAAATCGCCGACCTGATCACCCAGCTCACGCAAATGGGCGCGCTGGTCATCGCCTTTGACGTCGTGTTCCCCGAGCCCGACAGGATGTCACCGGCGTTGGCGGCGGAGTCGTTCCGCAATCTCGATGATGCCACGCGCGAGAAGCTGCGCGCGCTGCCGAACAATGACGACGTGTTCGCCGACGCGATCAAGCATTCGCGCGTCGTGCTTGGCGAGTCGGGGCTGCCCTTCGTGACGGCGCAGCCTAACGGCGCGTCGCCGCCGGTCGGGATTGCAACCTTGGGCGCCAATCCGCGCCCCTACATGCTGAATTACCCTGGCCTCTTGCGCAACGTGCCAGTGCTTGAGCAGGCGGCGAGCGGGCGCGGCCTATTCAGCATCCGCGCCGAGCGCGATGGCATCGTGCGACGCGTACCAATGGCAATGATAGCGCAGGGCGCGATCATGCCGTCACTCAGCCTCGAAATGCTTCGCA
>DATKLH010000535.1:0-4702 GCA_035542515.1 Casimicrobiaceae bacterium | reverse complement strand
GAGAAGGAATGCAAGAACACCAACTGCCCGGACATCAACGTCAGCGTCGCGAACGGCCAGATCAGCGTCGACGCCGACACGATGAAGATCAGGAAGAACAATCCGAAAGTTCAGCTCATGTGGAAGCTCGATCCGCACGGCGACTACGAGTTCCACGACAACAGCATCCAGTTCAAGGATCCCCAGGCCGCGAGCAGGCAGTTCCGGTTCAAGAACCAGAACGGCCAGTTGATCCATTACGAGGACGAGAACTCCGATCGCAACGACTATGGTTACACCATCGTCGTCTTCGACAAGAAGACCCAGCAGCCGCTGTCCAAGGATCCGATCATCGCCAATCAGGGGTTCTGAGGCCGCGACGGCGCAAGCGGTTGGGCCGCGTCGAGCCAGTCGCGCGCACCGGCCAGCGCATCGACCAGACTCAGCGTGCGACCCTCGGCTTCCGCGCGCTCGAAGCCGTCGCCGGCGTCACTGCGCGCCGCCGCGACCAGTGGCGCGAGAAACGCTTCGTCGGCAGGGTCGCGACGCAAGCCGCTGGCGCGCATCTGCGCTTCCGCCGCGCCATAGAGTCGCGCCGCCACCGGCCCCTGCCGCAGCGACGCGGCAAAACCGGCGCACACCTCGAGCAGACTTTGCGCAGCGGCCTTGGAGCCGCTTTCGCTTGCGATCGCGTGCACTTCGAGAAGCAACGCGCGGGCACGACCGGTCGCGCCGCGACCGATCGACACCATCGCGAGATTGAGCAGCGCGATCGCGACGCTCTCCCGATCGCCGAGCTCGCGCGCAAGCTGCAGCACGCGATCGTAGAGCGGCTCGGCGATGTCGGGCTCGCGCTGCATGCGATGCAGCTGGGCAAGCCCGTTGAGCGCCGCTGCAAGCTCGCGCGGATTGCCGAGCTCCTCCGCGAGCGCGACCGCCTCCTCGAGGTAGCCGCGCGCCGCTTCGACATCGGACTGCGCGAGGGCCGCGACGCCGAGGGGCTGAAGCACCGCGGCCACGACGTTCTTGTTGCCGAGGCTTCGACCCACGGCAAGCGCCTCCTGGAGGTACGGTAACGCGGCGTCGTAGCGTCCCGTGAAGATCGCAAGCTGTCCCGTATCGAACAATCCGCGGCAGCGCGCGATGCTTCGATCGCCCGCAGGCGTGCGCGCCACCGCCTCGACGGCGACGCGATAACCCGACGCGAGCAGGCCGCGATTGATCCAGTACAGCTTGGCCGCGTTGACCAGTCGCAGGTCGAGCTCCGTGCCGTTGTCCGCGTGTCCCGCCCATGCATGCGCCGAGAACAGGTTCTCGCGTTCGTCGTCCAGACGTGCAAGCCAGCGCGCCTGGTCCGGACCGGTGAGATCGGAGCGTGCGGTCTCGGCATAGCGAACGTAGAAGTCCAGATGCCGAGTGCGGACTTCGTCGCGCTCGCGACTTTGGTCCAGGCGCTCCTGCGCGTACTGGCGCACCGTTTCGAGCATGCGGTAGCGCTCGCGCACATCGTCCATCGCGACCAGCGATTTCTCGACGAGGCTGGTGACGAGCTCGAGCACGCGGCCCGGATCGAGCGTCGCGTCTCCCAGGAGTGCTTCGGCCGCTTCGATCGTGAAGCCCCCTGCGAACACCGACAGTCTGCGGAACGCCGTTTGCTCGGTCGGGTCGAGCAGGTCGTAGCTCCAATCGATCAACGCTCGCAGCGTCTGCTGCCGCGGCAGCGACGTGCGATCGCCGCCGCGCAGCAGCGCGAAGCGATCCTCGAGCCTCGATGCGATCTTCTGGACGGACAGCGTACGCACGCAGGCCGCCGCAAGCTCGATCGCGAGCGCAATGCCGTCGACGCGCCGGCAGATGTCGGCAACCGCGGCAGCGTTCCTCTGGTCGAGTGCGAACGCCGGTTGCACGGCTTTCGCGCGTGCGACGAACAACCAAACCGCCTCGAAGCCTCCGAGCGTCGCGACATCGATCGTCGTCGAGGCGTCGGGGAGGCTGAGCGCTGGCACCGGGTAAGTGGTCTCGCCGCTGACGCGCAACAGCTCGCGGCTGCTCGCGAGGATTCTCACGCGCGGTCCTGCGCGCAGGAGCTGCGCAGCCACTTCGGCGCAGGCCTGGATGAGGTGCTCGCAGTTGTCGAGCACGATCAGAAGCGCGCGGTCCGACACGTACTTCGCAAGCGCCTCGATCACGGGTCGCCCTGCTTCCTCCTTGACGCCGATCGCGGAAGCGACCGACTGCGCCACGCGCGTCGCATCGGTGAGCGCGGCGAGCTCGACGAACCACACGCCGTCGGGAAAGGCTTCGAGGACGCTTTCGGCGACCTGCAGGGAGAGTCGTGTCTTGCCAAGTCCGCCGACGCCGTGCAGAGTCACCAGGCGCGCGTCGACAAGCAGCTCGCGGATTTCGTCGAGCTCGCGCTCGCGTCCGATGAACGACGTGAGCGCATGAGGCAGGTTGTGCGGCGTCGACTCGAGCGCGCGCAGCGGTGGAAAGGCGCTGCGCAGGCTCGGGTGGACGACCTGGTAGATGCGTTCCGGCGTCGACAGATCGCGCAGACGTACCGTACCGAGCTCGCGCAGCTCGACTTCGGGAGGAAGCCGTCCGGTGATCAACGTCGCGACGGCATGCGAGACCAGGATCTGGCCGCCGTGCGCCGCATGGGTGATGCGCGCGGCGCGGTTGACCGCATTGCCGAAATAGTCGTTGTTGCGTCGCTCGTCCGCGCCGGCATGCAACCCGCAGCGCACGCGTATCGCCACGCCATGGTCGGCCTCGATCGCGGCGAGGCCTTGCTGCAGCTGCAGCGCGGCTTTCAATGCGTCCAGCGGATCGTCGAACGCGGCGTGCACGCCGTCGCCGATGGTCTTGACCACCGTGCCGCGATTGCGCTCGACGGCGCTACGCGCGAGCTCGTCGTGACGCGCAAGCGCAGGACGCATCTGCTCGGGGAACCGCTCCCACAGGCGCGTGCTTCCCTCGATATCGGCGAACAGGAAAGTCGTGACGGCGGCAGCGTCCCGCACGCGGAAATCCTTGGGCGACGGCGAAGCGATTACTCTACGGCAGTCACACCGGACCCGGGGCGCGATGTGTTTATCACGTCACGTCCCTGCCGCTGCCGGCGCGAGGTCGTCGCGACCCGCGGCTGCATGCTGAACGTTGGCTTACACGCTCGGCTGCAGATTCGTCGCGCCGGCCGGTTCGCTCGTCGTGCCCGCACAATGCACCGTGACGCGCTCGGCGAGCCGCTCCAGATACGGGTCGACCACGCCATGCGTGATGAGCGCAACCCGCGTGCGTTCCAGGTAATCGGCCGACGATCCGAACGCGCCGCACGCCTTGGCGATGATCCGCGCCTGCTCGTCGATGGTCATCTTGCCGGCGTATTGCTTGTGGTCGCGCTTGACGACGAAGCCCAGCGCCACCAGATGCTTCCCGCCTTCGTCGACGACCTTGAGCCAGCGCGGCTGGTAGGCGCCGGTGACCATTTCGCGCCGCCACAACAGGTGCAGCTCGTCGATGGCGAGCGGTGCCGGCAAGCGATAGGCCACGCCATGGCACATGCCGCCACGGTCGAGCGCGAGCACCAGTCCCGGCGCCTGCGGGGTTCCGCGCGATGCAAGCGACCACAGGCAGAAGCGACGGTGCAACCCGCGCAGGCTCGCGCGGCGCGACTCGGCGAACGGGAACAACGGATTCCACAACAGCGATCCGTACGCGAACACCCACCATCCGGCGCCCTTCGGCTTGATGGCGAGCGTGGCGACCAGCGAGGCGGAAAGCTGCTCGTCGGTCAGCGCGTGACCTTCCGCAAGCGCTTCGACGTAAACCTCGCGCATGCGGTTCTCCTCGAGATCGCGACGCGACAGCGTCATGGTCGCCGGTGCGTCATCGAGGGAGTGCCGGACGTCGCTTCACTCGAAGCTCTCGGGATCCCTGCGCGCCTTCTGCAGCGCCATCTTGTCGAGACGGCGCTTGGCCCTCGTGGACTTGCCGTGCGCACCGCCCTTGCGGAGCAGTGGCGAGCGTGCAACCGGATTGCGCGGCTTGGGCGGGGCGTGCAGTTTGGCGCGCTTCATGTCGCCCGTCAGCATAGCAGCGCGGTATCCCGGCGCCGATCTACGCGATTGACAGTCGATGCCCGGTCGCGCTCCGCGCGCTGCGCGGCGGAAGAAAGAGCATCTGCAGGTCGTTCAGGAAACGACGGCCCAGAGGCGTGGGACGCAGCAGCGCCGGATCGGCGTCGAGAAGTCCCTTGCGGACGGCTTCTTCGATGGGCCTTGCGACCAAAGCCAGCGGAAAACCGGTGCGCTCGGCGAACAGACTCGCATGCACGCCGTCGGTGAGGCGCAGCGCGTTGAGCATGAATTCGAACCCGACGTCCTCGCGCACGACCGGAACCCGCTCCTGCACGGGTTCGCGCGCAGCGACCCGCTCGAGGTACTGCTGGGGTTGCTTGTAGCGCAGTTCGCGCACGATATGGTCGGGAAAGGACAGCTTCGAATGCGCGCCCGCGCCGATGCCGAGGTAGTCGCCGAAGCGCCAATAGTTCATGTTGTGGCGGCTTTCGCAGCCAGGCTTCGCGTACGCCGAGGTCTCGTAGTGGACGTACCCCCCGTGGTCGAGCGCCGCATGCACGGCATCCTCGATTTCCGCCGCGGCGTCGTCATCGGGAAGCGGCGGCGGATAGCGGTGAAACAGCGTGTTGGGTTCGAGCGTGAGC
>DATKLH010000534.1:0-3613 GCA_035542515.1 Casimicrobiaceae bacterium | reverse complement strand
GTCCATGTCGATGCCGGCGAGCAGGTCGTAGTCGTAGCGATGCTTCGCGAGCTCCTCTTCCGCACGCGCAAGCGCCCGTTGCGCCGACTCGGTCGCCCGCTCGACCACGATCTCGATGCGCTTTTGCAGCGCTTCGTGATCGACGAGCGGCTGCGGGTCGGCTGCGGCCGGGCGAGTGCCGCACATCGATGCGATCGCCACGGCGAGTGCCGCGGCACGAGAGCGCTTCGATAGGGTGATGGTCATCGAGAGTCTCCGGATCCGTTGACGAAGCGCACGGCAAGCAATGCGCCGTCGCGCCTGAGCAGCAGCTCCGCGTCGACCGAGTCGGCGGCGCGGGCCGGGTCGATGGGCAGGCCGAGCTCGGAGAGCGATGTCCGCGGCACGCGCGCGGATACGAGCACCGCGTCGCCGGTTCGCTCGATCTCGGCGAGCGGCACCAAGGGCATGAACTTCGCCCGTGCCGCGAGGCTTGCGGCCTGCTCGGTCGCATCCTCGCCCGCGGTGTTACGGTGCAAGGGCCTTGCCACGATCGCGATCAGTGCGATGGCCGCGGCGAGTCCGAACGGCCACGCGATCCACGCGTTGCGGCGCGCGTGCGACCACGCGCTCGATCGGCGCTCGACGCGCGCGATCGCGCGGGCGATCGCGTCGTCCACCTTGGCGGGGGGCATCGCATCCGCGAAGGTGTCGCGCAACAGCGCGAGCCGTGTGTCGAGATCCGAAGCTGCGGTGTCTTTCATCATGGCCATTTCAGCGTTGCGTCAGCGCCTGCGGCGCGTCGCGGTCGATGTCGAGCCAGCGGGCGAGCAGCGCTCGTGCACGGCTCAGGCGCGAGCGCACGGTGTTGAGCTCGCAACCGCAGATGGCCGCCGCTTCCGCATAGGAGCGTTCGGCCAGCTCGACGAGCACGAGGACGTCGCGGTAGTGCGGTGGAAGCGCCGCGACGGCGCGCCGCAGCTGTTCGACCTCGCGGCGCTCGCACAGGACGACGTCTGGCGTGCGGTGGTCGACTGCGTCGAGCGAGGGCATCGACTCGTCGTCGAAGGTCTGGTCGGCTGCGATGCCGGCGCGCCGGCGCACGAAGTTGCGCGCGATGCCGAGCAGCCAGGGAAGCAGCGCCCCGCGTGCCGCGTCGAAGTCCCGCGCGTGGGTCAGCAGGTGCACGAACACATCCTGCACGACGTCGGCGGCGACCGGTGCCGAGCCGGACCAGAACAGCGCGAAGCGATACACCTGCACCCGGTGGCGCCGGTAGAGCGGATCGAGCGCGCTTGCATCGCCACAGGCGACACGGGCTGCGAGCGCAGCGTCGGCCGCGGACTGGCTCACGGTCAGGGCCGGCACGGGCAAAGGGTGCCTCCGCGAAGCGCGCCGCCACCCGGATTGCGGTCGGCGCGGGCATCGCCCGGTGTTGCCGTCTGTCGATCCTGGATCATGCAGCCCGCGACGCGTGGGTGCGGCACGTCGCAGGCGAGGCGGGAGGTGATGGGCATGGCGTGCGGGCGGATGGGTCGATCATATTCGGCCCAGCGACGCCAAAAGTTCCCGTCTTTCGCGTGGTCGCGCCGCAGGCGGCGAACTTCGGCGACCGGTCGCGCCAGCCACGATCGGTTCGTCGCACGACGATGCCCAACCCCGGGCCGATCGGGCAGTATGAGGGCACAACGTCCGCCGACCGTGCCAATGCCGATCTCTGCCACCTCGTCCGCACCCGGACCGGCCTGTCCGCCGGGTGCGCTTTCGCATCCGCTCGAAATCATTCCGGTCTTCCGCCGCTGGCGGCGCGGCTGGCTGCGCGACTTCGTATACACCCTGATCTGGGACTCGCTCATCGCGGTCGCTTTTACGATCATCGCGACCCTCTTCGATGCCCGTACGCCGCTGTGGGACCTGTTCCGGGTGAACTTCCTGTTCGCCCAGACCATCGGCCTGTCGATCCACGGATTGTTCGTAGCCGGCGATTGGGCGTTGCCGGGCATGCACCAGGCGTCGTTGCCCAAACGGGTGGCGTACTACTCGGTGGTGCCGGTGATCGGCGTGTTCGTCGGCTATTGGGTCGGCACCGAGATGCTCGGCGCCGGCGACTTCCGTCGCTGGGTGTTCTCGTTGCGCGGCGCCATGGCAGTCATCGCGCTGTCGCTGGTCATCACCGCGATTCTGCTGTCCATCTTCCTGCAACGCGAACGCGCTGCGCGCGCGGAAGCTGCAGTGGCTCGCGAGCAGGCGCGTGTTGCGGCCGCGGAACGCGAAACCACGGCCGCGCGACTGAAGCTGTTGCAGGCGCAGGTCGAGCCCCACTTCCTGTACAACACGCTCGCCAACGCGATCTCGCTCATCGAGAGCGACCCTGCGAGCGCACGACGCATGCTGGAACGACTGATCGAGCTGCTGCGCGCAACCGCGTCTTCACCCGAGGGCGACGGCACGGTGAGCGAGCAGCTGCGCTGGTTGCGCGCCTATCTCGACATCCTCGCATTGCGCATGGGGACTCGATTGCGATGGAACATCGACGTGAGCGACGACGTCGCGGCGCAACGCGTACCGCCGATGCTGCTGCAGCCCATCGTCGAGAACGCGGTCAAGCATGGCCTCGAGCCCAAGATCGAGGGCGGCAGCGTCGATATCGTGGGGCGCCGCGAAGGCGAGCGCATCCGCTTGATGGTGCGCGACACGGGCCTGGGCTTTTCGGCCACGCGCTCGGGTTCGCACACCGGTCTGGGTATCGCCAACCTGCGTGCGCGACTCGCGGCCTGGTATGGTCCCTCCGCGCAACTGCTCATCGAGGACAATTCCCCTGCCGGCGCGACCGTCTCGCTGCTGCTGCCGGCAACCCGGCCATGAACGCACCTGCGCCGTCCGCCATCATCGCCGACGACGAGCCGCATCTCGCCGAGTACCTGCGGCAGCGGCTCAAGACGGCATGGCCGGAGCTCGTCATCGCGGGCGTCGCGCGCAATGGGGTCGAAGCCGAAGCGCTGCTGCGCACCGAAGCCCCGGACATCGCGTTTCTGGACATCCGCATGCCGGGACTGACGGGCATCGAGGTCGCGCGGCGCGCGGCCGCGCCGTTGCAAATCGTGTTCGTGACCGCATACGACGAGTACGCGATCGCGGCTTTCGAACAGGCCGCCGTCGATTACCTGCTCAAGCCGGTGACCGACGAGCGCCTGCAACAGACCGTCGCGCGCCTGAAGCAGCGCACCGATGCGCAGCTGCCCGGCGACGTGCAGGCGGCGCTGGCCGTGCTGGCACGACTGGCGCCGAACGGCGCGTCCGCTGCAACGCCGGAGCGACTCGTGTGGATTCGCGCATCGATCGCCGATCAGGTGCGCCTGATCAACGTCGAGGACGTCTGCTATTTCCAGTCCAACGACAAGTACACGAGCGTGTTCACCGCCGAGGGCGAGGCGCTGATCCGCACGCCGCTCAAGGAGCTCGGCGAGCAGCTCGATCCAAGCCGGTTCTGGCAGGTCCATCGCGGGACCATCGTCAACGTCGCGCACGTGAGCACCACCACGCGCGATGTGACGGGCCGCGTCTCCTTGTCGCTCAAGAGCCGTCCGGAACGGCTTTCGGTGTCGCGCGCTTACGCTGGACGCTTCAAGCAGAT
>DATKLH010000533.1:0-9037 GCA_035542515.1 Casimicrobiaceae bacterium | reverse complement strand
GGGCTACGTCTACTACGTCTCGCTCAAGGGCGTCACCGGCGCGAGTCATCTCGATACCCAGGACGTCGCTACGCATCTCGCCGAGATTCGCCGTCATGTGCACCTGCCGGTCGGGGTCGGCTTCGGCATTCGCGACGCGGCGAGCGCACAGGCCATCGCACGACATGCCGATGCGGTGGTCATCGGCAGCCGCATCATCCAGGAGATCGAGGCTTCGCGGCCCGAAGAGGCGGCGGCGCGCGCGGGCGCGTGGCTCGCGTCCATACGAGGAGCGCTCGATGAGAGAACAACGAATTCGGTATGAGGTTTGAGCTGCGAGCTTTGAGGATGCCTTCGATGCGCATTGAAGGCGAACAGTCCTCGCCGGTCCGGAGGCGACCGCACGCTCACGCCTCGCAGCCCACACCTCATACGGCTTTTCAGCCCGCCCACGAGGCGACCAGGCGACATCGATGAGCTGGCTTCAGAAGCTTTTGCCTCCGCGCATCAAGAGCACGCCGGGTGTGCGGCGCACCCCGGTGCCCGAAGGGCTGTGGATCAAGTGCGCGGCCTGCGAAGCGACGCTGTATCGCACCGATCTGGAAAAGAACCTGCACGTCTGTCCCAAGTGCAATTTCCACAATCGCGTGTCGGCGCGCGAGCGCATCGAGCAGCTCCTGGATCCGGAAGGCCGCTTCGAGATCGGTTCCGAGGTGGTCCCGATGGACAGCCTCAAGTTCAAGGATCAGAAGAAGTATCCGGAACGGCTCGAGGCCGCCTTGGAGGAAACCGGCGAAACCGACGCGCTGGTGGTGATGCAGGGGAGCGTCAAGGCGGTGCCCGTGGTGGTCGCCGCGTTCGAGTTCGAATTCATGGGTGGCTCGATGGGCTCGGTGGTGGGCGAGCGCTTCGTGCGTGGCGTGCGTGTCGCCTATGAGAACAAGGTCCCGTTCATCTGCGTGTCGGCGTCCGGCGGTGCGCGCATGCAGGAAGGCGTGAACTCGCTATTCCAGATGGCCAAGACCACGGCGGTGCTGCAGGAGCTCACGCGTGCGCGATTGCCGTTCGTGTCGCTGCTCACCGATCCGACGATGGGCGGCGTGTCGGCCTCGTTCGCGTTCGTGGCGGACCTGGTGATCGCGGAGCCCGGTGCGCTCATCGGTTTCGCGGGACCGCGCGTCATCGAACAGACGGTGCGTGAAAAGCTGCCGGAGGGTTTCCAGCGCGCCGAGTTCCTCCTCGAAAAAGGCGCTCTGGACCTCATCATCGATCGACGCCAGTTGCGCGACGAGCTGGCGCGATTGCTCGCGCTTCTCACTCGCCAGCCGCCGCCAGCCGCATAGACGGGAAAGCGTCGCGCGAGCCTGAAGCCGGCGAAGCTTTGCCATCTAATGATGCGACCCGACTCGCTCGCCGGCTGGCTCGCCTACCTCGAAACGCTGCATCCCAAGGCGATCGCGCTGGGTCTCGATCGCGTTCGCGAGGTGTACCAGCGCATGGGGACGCGCATCCGCTGCCCGGTGGTCACCGTCGGTGGAACCAACGGCAAAGGGTCGACCTGCGCATTCATTGCGACGATGCTCAAGTCCGCGGGTTACCGCGTGGGTGCCTACAGCTCTCCGCATCTGCTGCGCTACAACGAGCGTGTGCAGATCGACGGCCTGATCGCCAGCGATGAGCAGATCATCGCTTCGTTCAATGCCGTCGAAAGCGCGCGTGTCGGCATCGAAGGGGGCACGCCGATCGCGCTGACGTATTTCGAGTTCGGAACGCTCGCCGCGCTGCACCAGTTCGCGCATGCACGACTCGACGCGCTGGTGCTCGAAGTGGGATTGGGCGGTCGGCTCGACGCCGTGAACATCGTCGACCCCGACGTCGCCGTGGTGACGAGCGTGGACTTCGATCACGTCGAGCTTCTGGGTCCCACGCGCGAGTCGATCGGCCGCGAGAAGGCGGGCATCTTCCGGGCCGGGCGTCCGGCCATTTGCGGCGACGCCGATCCGCCGCAATCGCTGATCGATCACGCGGGCGCGATCGGCGCGCAACTGTTGTTGATCGGACGCGACTACCGCTACGTGTCGCAGGGCCGGCAGTGGCGCTACGAAGGTCCGCATGGTGCGCGACATGGCCTGCCGCTGCCCGCGCTCAACGGCGCTTATCAGCTTGGCAACGCGGCCACGGCGTTGTGCGCGCTCGATTTGCTGCGCGGCAAACTCCCGGTGTCGGCGGGTGCGATTCGCGCGGGCTTGACGCAGGTCGAGCTGCACGGACGCTTCGAAGTCGTTCCGTGTCGTCCCACCATCGTGCTCGACGTCGCGCACAACCCGCAGGCTGCGCGAGCGCTCACGTCGACGCTCGGCGACATGGGTTTCCATCCGACCACGACCGCCGTGTTCGGCATGCTGGCCGACAAGGACATCGCCGCGGTCGTGCAGGCGCTGAAGCCGCGCATCGATCGATGGTCGATCGCCCCACTTCCCGGACCGCGCGGTGCGACATCGGAACGCTTGCGCACCGAGCTCGAGAACGCCGGTGTGAATCCGCGCGCCATCACCGACTTTCCGAGCATCGCTGCCGCACTCGCGGCCGCAAGGAAACAGGCAGGCGAGACTGATAGAATCGTTGTTTTCGGCTCGTTTCTCACCGTGGCGGCAGCCCTGCAAGCCTTGCGCTCGGCACCATCGGCGACCCACGCTTCCCTCGCATGAGTGAAACCGCGGACCTCAACGTCGACGAATTGCGCCGCCGCGCGCGTCGTCGACTGGTCGGTGCGATCGTGCTGGCGCTCGCGGCTGCCGTGATCGTTCCGATGCTGCTCGAAAGCGAGCCGCGCCCGCTCGGCGAAGACGTCTCGGTCAAGATTCCGCCGGTCGACGACGGCAAATTCGTAAACCGGTTGAGCGAACCGTCGAACAGTGCGCCGGCCAGCGGCGCAAGTTCATCGGACAACGGCAAGTCGCCCGCGCCATCGGAGAAATCCAGCGACGCCGCAGGCTCGAGCAAGAGTGCCGAGGCTGGCAATGCGGCCGGCGGCCCTATTTCACAGTCCTCCTCGCCGGCGAAGGACACCTCCGCAGCGCACGCCCCCGGATCCGCATCGACGGCGAGCGGCGATGCTGCCAAGGGCGCTTCCAGCGGCGACACAAAAGGCTCTGCGCCTTCGGCCTCCACCGACGACAAGAAGACATCCTCGACGGCGTCGCAAGACAAGCGCGCCGCGATGTCCGGCACAGGCAACGCAGAGAGCGCCGTCGGCAGCGCAGCATCGAGCGGCGCGATACGCACCGACACACCGAAGGTCACGGCGGATGCGAGCAAAGCGGTTGCGCCGCGAGGAAGTGAAGCGGCGACAGCTCCGCCTGCGGCAACAAGCGATGCCGCCAAGGACGGTTTCTCGGTACAGCTGGCGGCGTTCGCCGACGACAAGGGCGCCAACGCGCTCGCCGGCAAGTTGAAAAAGCTCGGCTACGCGGCGTATACCGAGCCGCTCAAGACCAGCCGCGGTACCCTGTGGCGCGTCCGCGTGGGGCCGTTTCCCTCGCGCGATGCTGCCAACCAGGTCCGCGACCATCTCAAGACGCAGGGACAGAACGGCATTGTCGCGCCGGCGCGGTGACCGCGTGGCGCAGGAAATGGGAAATAGGAAAGCGGAAAGAGGAACAGCGCGACGCGCAAGTTGCCGCGTTCGCAGCTTGGGCGGGCCGCTCCGGCGGCACGTCGGCGCTACTCTTTACTCTTTCCTATGTCCTCTTTCCTCGCCGTCGTCGCGCGACGGCGCCCGCCATGACCTCGTTCGATTGGATCGTGGTCGCGGTCGTGGTGCTGTCCACGCTGTTCGCATTCTTCCGCGGCTTGATCCGCGAGCTGATTGCGTTGATCGCCTGGGTGCTGGGATTGATTGCCGCGGTGACGCTGACACCCGACCTGGCAACGTGGTTACCCGAGGTCGTCTCCAACCCGGCGATCCGCTACCTGATCGCCTTCACGCTGATCATCGTCGCGGCCCTGATCGCGGGCGCGTTGATTGCGTGGCCGCTGAGCCGGATCGTGCGCGCCGCCGGCCTGGGGTTTGTGGATCGCTTTCTCGGCTCCATATTCGGTTTGGCACGTGGCGTGCTCGTGGTGGTTGCGCTGGTGCTCCTGGCCGGCCTCACGGCGGTGCCGCGCAGCGATTGGTGGCAGAATTCGGCGCTCGCCGCACCGCTTACGGTCGCGGCGCTCGCCTTGACGCAGTATCTGCCGCATGATTGGGCGAAGCGTCTGGATTACTCGCGGGGCGGGCACGCGCCGCGCAAGGCCAACGAAGTGCAGGTTTAGGGGTCGATAAGCACATGTGCGGAATCATCGGCGCCGTCGCTCACACGCCGGTCAACCAGCTCCTCTACGACGGGCTGTTGCTGCTGCAGCATCGCGGTCAGGATGCGGCGGGCATCTGCACGAGCGAAGGGCCGGTTTTCCACATGTTCAAGGGCCCTGGATACGTGCGCGACGTGTTCCGTACGCGCAACATGCGCGACCTGCTCGGCAACGCGGGCATCGCGCACTGCCGTTATCCCACCGCGGGTTCCTGGTCCGAGCTCGAGTCGCAGCCGTTCTACGTCAACTCGCCGTTCGGCATCACGCTGGGCCACAACGGCAACCTGACCAACAGCGACGCGCTCAAGCGCGAGCTTTTCCAGCTCGATTTCCGCCACGTCAACACCAATTCGGATAGCGAGGTGCTGCTCAACGTGCTCGCGCTGGAGCTCGAGCGCGCGGCGCAGCATCACCGGCTCGATCCCGACGCGATCTTCAAGGCGGTCGCCGGCGTTCATCGCCGCTGCCGTGGCGCGTACGCCGTGGTGGCGATGATCGCCGGATACGGCATGCTCGCGTTTCGCGATCCCTACGGCATCCGGCCGCTCATCATCGGCAGCAACGAGGCGATGGGCGGGCGCGAGTACCTCGTCGCATCCGAGTCGGTCGCGCTCGAGCCGCTTGGCTTCTCGGTGCTGCGCGATGTCCAGCCCGGCGAGGCGATCTACGTCGACCAGACCGGCGGATTCCACGCTCGCCAATGTGCGGAGAATGTCTCGCTCAACCCGTGCATCTTCGAGTACGTGTACCTGGCGCGTCCCGACTCGGTGATCGACGGAACCTCGGTGTACGAATCGCGCCTGCGCATGGGCGCCGAGCTCGCGAAGAAGATCCGCAACATTGCCGCTGCGCAGGACATCGACGTCGTGATCCCGATTCCCGACTCGAGCCGTCCCTCCGCGCTGCAGCTCGCCACCGACCTCGGCAAGATCTATCGCGAAGGCTTCGTCAAGAACCGCTACATCGGTCGCACGTTCATCATGCCGGGGCAGGCGATGCGCAAGAAGAGCGTGCGCCAGAAGCTGAACCCCATCGGGATGGAGTTCCGCGACAAGGTCGTGCTGCTGGTCGACGACTCGATCGTGCGCGGCACCACCTCGCGCGAGATCGTTCAGATGGCGCGTGAGGCCGGCGCGCGCAAGGTCTATTTCGCCTCGGCGAGCCCGCCGGTGCGCTACCCTAACGTCTACGGCATCGACATGCCGAACCAGAGCGAGCTGGTCGCGACCGGGCGCAGCGAAGCCGAAGTGGCGTTGGAGATCGGCGCCGATCTGTTGATCTACCAGGAGCTCGACGCGCTCAAATCGGCCGTCCGCGCGGTCAACCCCCGCCTGCGCAATTTCGAAGCGTCGTGCTTCGACGGCAAGTACATCACCGGCGACATCACCGCGGACTATCTTTCCCACCTCGCGGCCGAGCGCGACCAGAATCGCGGCGATAGCGAGGACCTGCTCGACGACGCCAAGCAGACCGTGGCGGGATAAGCTGACTAGCGGTGTCGGGTGTGCGGCTGAGCGCGACCCAAGCGCGTCTCCGCGTAGCGATGCCCATTCAGCGCGGCACTCCGGTCGAGCACTCTCACGGCTCATACCTGACCCCTCGAAGCGGTTCTCGAGTGCGCCGCCTCTCACGTCGCGACCTGCCCACCGACACTGTCGAGCTCGCGCGATACCTGATCGGCAAGATCCTCGTCCACGACAGCGCGCAGGGCCGCACCAGCGGGCGCATCGTCGAAACCGAAGCGTACGTGCCCGGTGACGCGGCCGGTCACGCGTACATCGGCGAGACGTCGCGCAATCGTTCGCTGTTCCTCAAGCGCGGACATGCGTACGTGTACTTCATCTACGGGTGCTGGTTCGCTGTCAACGTGAGCGCGGAAACCGCCGGCGTGGGGGCTGGGGTGCTCTTGCGCGCGCTCGTGCCCATCGATGGCGTCGACCTGATGCGGCGTCGTCGTCACGCGGAGTCCCTGACCGATCTCGCACGCGGTCCTGGTCGACTCGCATCCGCGATGGCGATCACGCGTGCGCTCGATGGAGTCGACCTCACGCGGCCGTCGCCGCTGTGGCTCGGCGATGACTTGCACGCAGCTCCGCACATCGGCGTGACGACGCGGATCGGACTCAGCAAGGAGGCGCATCGTCCCCTGCGTTTCTATTCGCGATCGTTGCAGCACCTTCGCTTCATCAGCGGGCCACGGCGCGCGTTGACCGGCTGACACGCTGCGGGCGCCGACTGGAATCGTCGCTGTCGCCGTTCTCGAGATGTGCGGTGTGGTTCGGCTCAACCCGCGAGTCGTGATCGAAGTGCCGCGACAGCGCTTGCCACAGTGGTCAGCACCGGCACCCCGGCGGTCTGCTTCACCAGCGGCGCGGCGCGCGCGATGCTGAATTGCGCCAGCGCGACGACATCGCAACCATTTTCCACAGCAGTCTTCGCAGCGTCCGCGACCGCTTGGTCATGCCGCGCCGTGTCGCCCGAGGCCAGCGCTTCGAGCGCGCCTGACGCGAGCGTAGGGATCACCTCGACGCCCGTTGGGAATTCGGCGGGCATCGATGCGAGCGTCGGGGGGAACGACGCGACCAGCGCAATGCGACGCCCGATGCGCACCGCATCGGCAATCATCGCTTCGCCAGGCTTGAGCACCGGGATGTCGGGCCAGCGTCGCGCGACCGCGTCGATGCAGGGCCCGAACGCGGAACAGGAGAACAGGATCGCCTGCGCGCCAGTGTCCACGGCGTACTGCGCCAGCGTCATGAAGCGGCGCGTCATCGCGTCGTCGAGTGCGCCTCCGCTGCGTGCAAGGTCGGTGGACAGGCTGTCGTCGAGCAGATTCATGCGCATGCATTGCGGCCAGGTGCGGTCGAATTCGGCGTTGACCGGATCGACCGATTGCGGCAGCGCATGGATCAACGCGACGCGCGTGGCTGGCGAGCTCACGCGACGATGCCCGCGATCATGAGGTTGCCAGCGACGGCATCGACAGGCCGCCGTCCGTGGGGTGCCGCCGTCGCTGCAACAAGATGACGATGGCCAGCACGAGCAGCGCAGGAAGGTACAGCCATTCCTTCGCGATGCGGTCGCGTTCGACTTCGATGCCGGTGATGGTGAAGCCCTGCTCGAAGCCCGCCTTCGCGGCGGGGCTGCGCAGCGCGACCGACAGGATCTGTACGCCTTGTGGCGTGTCGATCACGGCGAGCCCGGCTTTGGCCAGACGCTGGTTCGCGGGAACCGCTGCGTCGAGCGGCAGGAGCACGGTCTTGTGGACTTCCTTGCCCTCCGCGCTGGTGCCTTCGATGCGCACGCGCAATCCCGCTTCCGGCGCGTCGGGCACGCGCTGCATGAACGATGACGCAGGGGCGAGCTGGTAACGCTCCTCGACCAGGTCGAGCCAGTAGCCCGGTCGCAGCAGCGTGAAGGTCACCAACAGCAACGCGATCGATTCGTACCAGCGGCTGCGCGTGATGAACCATCCTTGCGTCGCCGCAGCGAACACCAGCATCGCGCCGATCGCGCTGACGATGACCAGCAGCAAGTGCGCGAACGAGTCGATGCCGATCAGCAGCAGCTGCGTGTTGAAGATGAACATGAACGGCAGGATCCCGGTGCGGATGCTGTACCAGAATCCGATGGCGCCGGTTTTCAGGAAGTCGCCGCGCGAGATGGCCGCAGCGGCGAAAGCCGCAAGACCCACCGGGGGCGTCACGTCGGCCATCAGGCCGAAGTAGAACACGAACATGTGCACGGCCACGAGCGGCATCACCAGCCCGGATTGCGCGCCGAGCTCGACGACCACCGGCGCCATCAGCGTCGACACGACGATGTAGCTCGCCGTGGTCGGCATGCCCATGCCCAGAATGAGGCAGATGATCGCGACGAGGAAGAGCATCGCGATGATGTTGCCCGCCGAGATGGTCTCGACGACCTCGGTCATGACCAGCCCCAGCCCGGTCAGCGACACGGTGCCGACGACGATGCCGGCGGCCGCCGTCGCAATCGCGATGCCGATCATGTTGCGCGCGCCGGTACCGAGCCCGTCGAGCAGGTCGTGCCAGCCGATGGAGAGTAGCGCGGACGGGTGAGGCCGGCTTCGGAACCACGCGAGCAGCGGTTTCTGCGTGAGCAGGATCGCGATGAGCATCATGGTCGCGAAGAACGCGGACAGGCCCGGCGACCAGTGCTCGACCATCAGCGTCCAGATGAGGAGGATCACCGGGAGCAGGTAATGAAGTCCCGCGAGCAGCGTCGGCTTGAGCTCGGGCAGCTCGATCACTTCGGCGTTCGGGTCGTCGATCACCAGGTCGGGCTGGCGCGCAACGATGCGCAACAGCAACACGTACACCGCCGCAAGCGCCGCCACGACGACCCATAGCGAGGCCCCGCCGAGAATGTTCTTGAGCCAGCCGAGGCCGTAGTAAACGGCATTGGCGAGCAGCACCAGCGCGCAGAGCGTCATCAGCACGCCGGCCAATCGACCGAGCGTCGAGGTGCCCGGGCGTCGCGGCAGGCCCTTGATGCCCGCTTTGCACGCTTCGAGATGAACAATGTAGAACAGCGCGATGTACGAAATCGCGGCGGGCAGCGCGGCGTTCTTGCAGATCTCCGCGTAGGAGACGCCGACGTATTCGGCCATCAGGAACGCGGCCGCGCCCATGACGGGCGGCATGATCTGGCCGTCGACGCCGGCGGCCGTCTCGATCGC
>DATKLH010000532.1:0-8008 GCA_035542515.1 Casimicrobiaceae bacterium | reverse complement strand
AAGCGCGCGACCGACGTGATGGTGGCGGGCAAGATCGCGGTGGTGAACGGCTACGGCGACGTCGGCAAGGGTTCGGCGCAGGCGCTGCGCGCTTTGTCGGCGCAGGTCTGGGTCACCGAGATCGATCCGATCTGCGCGCTGCAGGCGGCGATGGAAGGCTTCCGCGTCGTTACGATGGAGTACGCAGCCGACAAGGCAGACATCTTCGTGAGCGCGACCGGGAACATCGACGTGATCACGCACGATCACATGAAGCGCATGAAGCACAACGCGATCGTGTGCAACATCGGTCACTTCGACAACGAGATCGATGTCGCGGCGCTGCGGCAGTATCCGTGGGAAAACATCAAGCCGCAGGTCGATCACGTGATCTTCCCCGATGGCCGGCGCATCATCCTGCTCGCCGAGGGACGTCTGGTGAATCTCGGCTGTGCGACGGGCCATCCGAGCTACGTGATGAGCAGCTCGTTCGCCAACCAGGTGATGGCGCAGATCGAGCTGTGGACCGACGCGAAACGCGGCGAGGGTCGCTATCCGGTTGGCGTGTACGTGCTGCCCAAGCGATTGGACGAAAAGGTCGCGCGGCTGCAATTGTCCAAGCTCAACGCGCAGCTTACCGAGCTCACCGACCGCCAGGCGCGCTACATCGGGGTCGAGCCCGAGGGGCCGTTCAAAGCGGAGAGCTACCGGTATTGAGAAGGCGAAACGCGTAGTTGGTAGTTAGTGCGCCGGCTTGCAGGCCGAAGATGTGCCAGCTTGCAAACCGAGCGGATACTGGGTTTTCGGCTCGCGACCGACGGGAACTGGCCGTGAACAATCCCTACCGGGTCTGTTGAGCACACTAACAGCCAACTACCAACTACTAAACACGCGTTTGCAGTTGGGGGTCATGCCATGCGCATCGCCATATTCGGCGCCGGTGGCGTCGGTGGATATTTCGGAGCCAGGCTCGCGCTCGCGGGCCACGATGTCGTGTTCATCGCGCGTGGCAAGCATCTCGAGGCGATGAAGGCGTTCGGCCTGCGGATCGAGAGCGCGACCGGGGAGCTGATCGTCGATCCGGTGCAGGCAACCGACGATCCGCAGCAGGTGCGGGGCGCCGATGTGGTCATGTTCTGCGTCAAGCTCTGGGACGTGGAGAGCGCGGCCGCGCAACTGCCTGCGATGCTCAAGCCAGGCGGCGGCTGCGTGATCCCTTTCCAGAACGGTGTCGAGGCGCCCGCGGTCGTTGCGCGTCATGTCGGCGGCGAGCGTACGCTCGGTGGCGTCGCCTATATCGCCGCGACCATCCGCGCACCCGGCGTCGTCGCACACACCGGCACGATGGCGCAATTGCGTGTCGGGACGCTGAAGCCCGATCAGGACGCTCGCGCTCGCGCCTTCGTCGACGCTTGCAAAGGGGCGAGCATCGACTGCGAGCTGTCGCCCGACATCACGACGACGATCTGGAAGAAGTTCATCTTCCTCGCGCCGATGTCGGGCTGTACTTCCGTCGCCCGGCAGCCGATCGGCATCGTTCGGTCCGATCCCGACTTGCGTGCGACGTTCGTCGCCGCGGTTACCGAGACGGTGACGCTCGCGCGAGCGCTGAACGTTCCGCTCGAAAGCGACATCGTCGATGCGCAACTCAAGTTCCTCGATCGGCTGCCTGCCGACATGCGCTCTTCGATGATGAACGACCTGTTGTACGGCAATCGTCTCGAAGCGCCGTGGCTTTCCGGCGCTGTGGCGCGGATGAGCAGGGAGAAGGGCCTGTCCGCGCCGGTCAACGCGACGCTCTACGCGGCGCTCAAGCCCTACATCGACGGCGGCGCGACGGGCGCCCGAAAGGCCTAACCATGAGACTGCTCGTTGCCTGGGTGATCAATGCGGTGGCGCTGCTGGCGCTGCCCTATCTGTTTCCCGAGACCATTCACGTCGCCTCGTTCATGACGGCGTTGATCGCGGCGCTGGTCATCGGGCTCATCAATACGCTGATCCGTCCGCTGCTGGTGCTGCTCACGCTACCGGTCACCATCCTGACGCTCGGCCTGTTCATATTCGTGATCAACGGCCTGCTGTTCTGGTTCGTCGGGTCGGTCGTGCCCGGCTTCACCGTCGCGGGCTTCTGGCCCGCAGTGTTCGGCGCGATCGTCTACAGCGTGATCTCGTGGGTGCTGTCGTCGCTGCTGTTGGGATCCAGGACTCAATGAGCCCGGGCGCCCCGCAATTCAGCGTCGAATTCTTCCCGCCGCGAACGCCCGAGGGCGTCGAGAAGCTGCGTGCCGTGCGCAAGCAGATTGCGCGTCTGCAACCGGCGTTCTGCTCGGTCACGTTCGGCGCGGGCGGATCGACGCGGGAAGGCACGCTGACCACCGTGCTCGAGATTCGCGCCGAGGGGTTGCCGGCGACTCCGCACATCTCCTGCATCGGGTCGACCAAGGACAACATCCGCGAGGTTCTCGCGCAATACCGCGGTCATGGCATTCGTCATCTGGTCGCGCTGCGCGGCGACCTGCCTTCGGGCAGCGTCGACGTCGGCGAATTCCGCTACGCCAACGAGCTCGTACAGTTCATCCGCGCGGAGACCGGCGACTGGTTCCACGTCGACGTCGCCGCGTATCCGGAAGTGCATCCGCAGGCGCGCTCGCACGAGCAGGACATCGCCAACTTCAAGCGCAAGATCGATGCTGGCGCCAATTCGGCGATCACCCAGTACTTCTTCAACCCCGACGCCTACTGGGCGTTCGTCGATGCGTGCTCGGCGCACGATATCGACGTGCCGATCGTGCCGGGCATCATGCCGATCCAGAACTTCGCCAAGCTCGCACGCTTTTCCGACGCCTGCGGTGCGGAGATCCCGCGCTGGATTCGACGACGGCTCGAGAGTTACGGCGACGACACCGCTTCGGTGCGCGCGTTCGGGCTCGATGTGGTGACGCAGCTTTGCGCGCGCCTGCTCGAGCGCGGCGCGCCGGGCCTGCACTTCTACACGCTCAATCAGGCGAGCCTCACCGTCGCGCTTTGGCAGCGGCTCGGATTGCGAAGCGCGCGCTAGCAGTTGCGCTGGGACGCCCGACGCACGGGACGAGCGCGGCATAAAGGCCTGCAGACGCGGAGCGCCGAGTCTTCCGTCCCCACGCGCGATCGGGTTGTGCGGATCCGGCGATTCATCCGCCCCGCGAAAACGACACCAGCTCGATGAGCGTGTGCTGGGCGCGGATCACCTGCGAGTCGATCGCGTCGCCTTTTTCCAGGTACTCCGCGTCCTTCTCCTCGCGCACCGTCGCGCCGATGCTCGGCGCGTACCACAGCACATAGTTGCACGTGGTCGGAAAGCGCCAGAACTCATCGTCGTCCAGGCGCATCAACACGCGCATGCGAATCGCATCGAAACTGCCCGCGGGTGTCGCGACATGCTCCCAGCCACCGACGCTGACGTAGTGGTTGATCTGCCCGCGTCGGCGCGTGGTCTCGTTGTAGTTCTCGACCCACTGGCTCCAGGTCTTGCCGCGTTCGAGCGGAAAGGCGAGCTTGCGCAGCGGCGTGGCGAACTGGCGCGTCTCGATATCCATCAACGCGCCTTGCAGCAGCTCGCCGGGTCCGCCCCAGATCTCGGTGCGCGATCCGTGCACGCCGCCGTCGTAATCCACGACGATGGTGGTGCGTGCGTTGTCGGTCGCGGTCACTGTATGGGTCTCCTGCCAGGTGACTGGCAAGCGGAAGCCGTCCTGTCCGCGGTAGACCCAGCGATCGCCGGTGTGCCAGTTCGGCGCGTCGACGGCGGGTCCGGCCGCACCGGGTTCGAAGGTCCCCGCGCAGCCGGTGAGAGACGCGGCGCCCACCAGCGTCACCGCGGCGATGATCGTTCGTAGCGTGATGGACAAGCGATTCTCCGGTTCGCGCCTTGTCGTGAGCAAACAAGCCTGCGAGCCCGTTCATTCGGCACGCAAGCAGATCGACGGCCCGCGAGGCGGCGCCCGTAGGACCGTCTTAGCGTCGTCGCGGTTGTGCGAACCGGCTCAAGCGTCGGCTGCACCCGCGCGCAGGCCGATCACTCCGACGATGATAAGCACGATGCTGAGCATCTGCACCCACGTGAGCGACTCCTTGAACCAGCCCACGCCGATCAGCGCGATCAATGCGGTCCCCACGCCCGACCAGATCGCGTAGGACACGCTCATGTCGATGCGCTTGACCGCGACCGTCATGAGGGCGAACGACGCTGCGTAGAACACGAACAGCAGCGCCGAGGGAAGCGGCCGCGTGAAGCCGTGCGAGAGCTTCATCGAGGTGGTGCCGGCGATCTCGAGGAGTATCGCTCCGGCGAGGCAGAACCAGTAGAGCACCTCGGGCCTCCCTGTGAAGGCGGATTACTTGGGCAGTACGAACAGCTCGACGTCGTCGAGCCATACCTGGCCCGGACCGGGCAGCATCGCTCCGAGCTCGAGTCCATCGGCCTCCGCGGGGATCGACAGCTCGATCACATGACGCGTCCACTCGGTGTCGCCGGTTTGCGCCTGGTCCGGACTGTGATTGAACGCGACCAGCGCACCACTCCTGAGCGCCTGCAGCGTGAGGACGGCACCCGGGGCGAGCGCGTTGCCGGTCACACCACGCGTGCGCAGCCACGCGCTCATCCGCACCGTCTTGCGCTGGAACGGCAGCGCTGCGATCTTCTGGTAGATCGACCCATACGGCTCGGGTCCGACGTTGTCGATGCGGACGCTGCGCTCGCCGCCATGCTTCTCCGCGGTATCGAGCTTGAAGCTGTAGGAAACCGCTCCGGCGTGCTGGACGGAGATCCAGCCTTCGGGATTGCCGAACAGCCCGGGCTTCTCCGATTCGAAATCGCCATTGACGATGGCGATCTTCACCGGACCCGGCTTGGGCATCGGCACCTGAGCATCGGCGCAAGCGCTCGCAAGCGTTGCCAGCAACGCCGCGAGCACACGAGTACCAACGCGCAGCGCCACGCTAGTCGGCGCCGTCGGTGATCGCACCGCGGTTCGCGGAAGACACCAGTCGGGTGTACTTGGCGAGCAGCCCGCGGCGATAACGCGCCTCCGGCGCGCGCCACTGTGAACGGCGCCGCGCGAGCTCGTCATCGGACACGTTGAGTTGCAGCAGCAGGCGATCGGCGTCGATGGTGATCGAGTCGCCTTCCTGAACCAGCGCGATGGTGCCGCCGACCTGCGCCTCCGGCGCGACGTGTCCGACGACCATGCCCCAGGTGCCGCCCGAAAAGCGACCGTCGGTGATGAGTCCGACCGATTCGCCGAAGCCTTCACCGATCAGTGCCGATGTCGGAGCGAGCATCTCCTGCATGCCGGGACCGCCCTTGGGCCCTTCGTAGCGGATCACGAGCACATCGCCATGCCGGATCTTCTTGGCCAGTATCGCATCCATGCATTCGGGTTCCGAATTGAACACGCGCGCCGGACCCGTGATCGACCGTTTCTTGAGGCCCGTGATCTTCGCGACCGCGCCATCGGTCGCCAGATTGCCGCGCAGGATAGCAAGATGTCCCTGCGCGTACAGCGGGTCGCTCCACGGACGGATGACGTCCTGGTCCTTGGGCGGCTGCGCCGGAACATTCGCCAGCTCCTCCGCCATGGTGCGACCGGTGATGGTCATGCAGTCGCCGTTCAGCACGCCATGTTCGAGAAGCATCTTGAGCACCTGCGGCACGCCGCCGGCGCGATGGAAGTCGACTGCAACGTACTTGCCCGAGGGCTTCAGGTTGCACAGGACCGGAACGCGCTTGCGCATGCGCTCGAAATCGTCGAGCGTCCATTCCACTTCCGCGGCGGACGCTATCGCGAGGTAGTGCAGCACCGCATTGGTCGATCCGCCGGTTGCCATCACCAGCGCGATCGCGTTCTCGATCGATTTGCGCGTGATGATGTCGCGCGGCTTGAGATCGCGCTTGATCGCCTCGACCAGCACGCGCGCGGACTGTGCGGCGGAATCGGCTTTTTCCGCGTCGGGCGAGGCCATCTGCGAGCTGCCGAGCAGGCTCATGCCGAGCGCCTCGAACGACGACGACATGGTGTTCGCGGTGTACATGCCGCCGCACGCGCCCACGCTCGGACAAGCGTTGCGCTCGATGCCGATGAAGTCTTCCTCGCTCATCTTGCCCGCGGAAAAGCTGCCCACTGCCTCGAAGGCCGATACGATGGTCAGGTCCTGGCCCTTCCATTTGCCCGGCTTGATGGTTCCCGCATACACATAGATGCCGGGCACGTTCATGCGCGCCATCGCCATCATGCCGGCCGGCATGTTCTTGTCGCAGCCGCCGACCACCAGCACGCCGTCCATCGCCTGGCCGTTCACCGAGGTTTCGATCGCATCGGCGATCACCTCGCGCGAAACCAGCGAGTACTTCATCGCTTCGGTGCCCATGCCGATGCCGTCGGTGATCGTCGGCACGCCGAACACCTGCGGCATCGCGCCGGCGTCGTGCAAAGCGGCCATCGCGCGGTCGACCAGCGGCTGGATCCCGGCATTGCAGGGATTCATCGTGCTGTGTCCGTTGGCCACGCCCACGATCGGCTTGTCGAAATCGCTGTCGCCGAAGCCGACGGCGCGCAGCATGGCGCGGTTGGGCGAGCGTGCGACGCCGTGCGTGATCAGTCGGGAGCGTCGATTGAATGCCATGGGAAGGTTCCTTGCTGGATAGAGTTCATGACGCCTTTCTGTGGGGAAAGGCGTTCGGGGTTCCTGATGTTTGCTTGCGAGTCCACCCGATCGGGCAGTGCAGTGAAACGATTCGAACATGCCATGGGGCGCGTGACCTGCTGCCCCGACAACCAGGAGCGATCTTCTTTGCCCCGTGCGACCGAGCAAAGATACTGCGCGGCGCCTGATACCGTCCAATACAATAGAGGTGATGCTCTCATACCTGAAGGGTATCAATGGAGCTTCGCCACCTGCGCTACTTCGTCGCGGTTGCCGAGACGCTGAACTTCGGGCGCGCGGCGGCCCAGCTGCGCATGTCCCAGCCGCCGCTTTCGCGGCAGATCCATGATCTCGAGCTCGAGCTCGGCGTCCAGCTGTTCGACCGCGATCGTCGTGGCGTCCGATTGACGCAGGCCGGAGCGGCATTGCTTCCGCAGGCCCAGCGCCTGCTCCTCGATGCCGCCGCGCTGAGCGAGGGTGCGCAACACGCCGCACAGGGAGAGGTCGGCGCGGTGCGTCTTGGCTTCATCAGTATTGTCGCGTATAGCGTTCTACCGCGCGTACTGCCAGCCTTCCGCCGCGCGCATCCTGGCATCCGGCTGCATCTGCGCGAGGCCACCTCGGACGTCCTGCTCGGCGCCCTGGAGGCGGGCGAGCTGGATGTCGCGATCGTCCTGCAACGCCCCGACGATGATGACCTGCGCTATGTGCCGCTGCTGCAGGAGCCGTTGATGGCCGCGCTTCCCACCGGCCGTCGTTGGCCCCGCCGCGTGAGGATCGCGTCGCTGGCAGACCAGCCGTTCGTGCTGTTCCCGCGCGCCGCGGGCGTGCCGCTTTACGAGCTCATCATGAGCGCGTGCCGAAGCGCCGGCTTCGCGCCGCGGGTCGAGCAGGAGGCGATCCAGATGACGACCATCGTGAGCCTGGTTGCCGCCGGCATGGGCGTTGCGCTGGTGCCGTATTCGCTGCGGCACGTGCGTCGCTCCGGTGTGGTATATCGACCGTTGTCCGAGACCACGCCGCCGATCGACATCGGCCTCGCGTGGCGCAGCGACGAGACCTCGCGCGCAGTGGCGAGTTTTGCAACGGCAGTGGCCCGCGCTTACGTGGATAGCTGATGCTCGTACATCCTCAATTCGACCCGGTCGCGATCCACCTCGGCCCCTTCGACCTGCTCGGCTTCCACCTGGGACCGTTCGCGATCCGCTGGTACGGCCTCATGTACCTGCTCGGCTTCGTCCTGTTCGTGGTGCTCGGGCGCAAGCGCGCACGCCAGAACCTGCTCACCGGCTGGCACCCGCGCGATGTCGACGACATGCTCTTCTTCGGGGTGTTCGGCGTGATTCTC
>DATKLH010000531.1:0-12565 GCA_035542515.1 Casimicrobiaceae bacterium | reverse complement strand
AACTTCGTGCCCGGCGGCTCGGACATCCTTTTCAAGTACAACGACTTCGAGATCCAGATCCAGGCACCACCGGGATTCACCGGGAGCTGCGTGGGATTCGTGGCGTGCGGCAGCCAGACGCTGAGCGGGATCTTCGATGTCATCACGCTCTCCAACGCGCTTGGAACGACGGTCTACTGGACCACCGGGACAACCGATGGCACGCAGCTCAACGGAACGTTCCAGGGACTGCAAGTGCAGGAGATCGTGCAGACCGGGAGTGGATTCGACATCTACTTCGCGGGCGGCACGGCGACCATCTACAACGTTCCGAACGGCTCGTACGACCCGACCGCGCCACCGGCGGGCGACGCGCAGGTCTGCGGTGGACCCTGCCCGTCGCCGTGGCTGACGCTCAATTTCTCGCCGGGCATCGTCGCCGCCGATAATCCCGCCACGCTGGGATTCGACGAGTCGACCACGACGCTGTTCTCGCAAGTGTCGGCGCTCACCAGCCCGTTCACGGGGTCGGGACACGGCAACCTGGTGGCGACCGGCGGCACCGCGTTCGACACCTTCAATCTGAACTTCTCGCTCGGGTCGCAGCTTTCGAGTTGCTCGCCGCCGCCGTCCAACCCGCAGTTTGCCGCGCTTTGCTCGGCGGCCGGCAGCTGGCCAATCGCGAGTTTCGATCCACTGATCGGGCGTACGGTACCCGAGCCCGCCACGCTCGCGCTGCTCGGCCTTGGCGTGCTTGGCATGGCTGTCTTGCGCCGCCGGCGCACCTGACGCGCCCGGATTCTCGCGTTGCGACGACTGGGTCGCACGACCGGTTGCGACGCGAAATCAAAGCCCCTTGGGTTGTCGCCAAGGGGCTTTTCCTTTTTTGCGCGGCGACGACGCGGCTCGCGCTCAGCCCGGCATCGCCTGATCTGCGCTTCGCAGGTATTCCTCCAGTGGCCGACGGCCATTGGTGATCTCCATGGCCGCCGCGCGTCCCATGCGAAATACGATCAGCGGCAGCATGCCTGGAACCAGTCGCGCCCACCCGCGCGCGAGGCGCTCGCGCACGCTGCGCGGAACCTCCGCATACTCCTCCAGCGCAAGAAGCGCAGGCGCCGCGAACGGCTGCAATGCCCAGCCCTGCGCGGTCGCGTGAAGCCACAGCCGTTGCAGCGCCTCGCCCACCGCCAGTGCACCTAGCGTGGTTCCCAGACGCGTCGACAGCACGGCGAGCTCGGGCGCGAGCCGGCACGGCAGGTACGCAGCGCGCATGCCGATCATCCGGTGGGCGCCGATGAGCTGAAGGGCGCGCATCACCGGCCAGCGACGCAGTGACGCGAAGAGCGGCCGCATCGGCGGCTCGATGGCAAGCGAGCCCGGCGCGAGACCCTCGTCGGCGCTGCGACGCCATCCGAGATCGAAGCGGATCGTCGCGAACAATTCCTGATGCAAGGGTTGCAGGAGGAAGCGCTGCGTCTCGGCGAACCCAAGCAGCCGCAGCGCCTCCTTGCGGGCGGGCCGCGCCGTGAGCCACGTCAATTGCACGCCTCCGATGGAATCCAGCGCGCGGTCGAGCGTGCTACGTTCCGCATCGCTCAGGGCGGGGCCTCGGAACGCGACGCGGCGGTTGGTATGTCGACGCCCGATTGCGGCAACCAGTTGCGCATCGGGTTTGGCCTGGACACCAGTGAAGCGCAAGATCGCGATCGGGTCTGAGCCCATTCCGGACGGGAACCAGCTGCAATGCAATTGCAGCCCGCGCGAATGCGCATCCACGCGCATGGTCTCGACTACCGCCCCGACGGCGATCCACCCCAGAACACGCCGGTGCGACGGCGCGCGAGCGAAATCGGGTCGCGACACCAGGCGGATCTCCTGCGACCGAATGTCGAACTGCACGACGTGCCGGTTATCCGCAGACGGCGCCAGGATGCCGGCCGACACGATGGCAAGCGCCTCGGATCGAGCGATCGGCAGGCCGTTGGCGTAGGCATCACGCACCAGCGATGCATCATCCGTCATCGCAACTCACCTGCGTCGCCAAGAAGCGCAAATCACGTCGTGGCCACAGCGCCGCTTGCCGAACTCAAGCCGGTGAACGAAAACGCGAGATGCTATAGCTCATCGCGCAGACGGCGGGCCGCATCGCGCTCGGCGAACGCGCGATTTCCCGCGAGCACGGTATCGAGCTCCTTGCGCGCATTGGCCTTGTCGCCCGAGCGGGCCAGCGCAACGGCAAGGTGGTAACGCAGCGATGCGTTGTCGGGACTCGCCGCCACGGCGCGCTGGAGCAACTCGGTGCCACGCGCGGCGTTGCCGTTCTGTACGAGGATCCACCCCAGCGTATCGGTAATCGCCGGAGAATCGGGCATCAGTCGATACGCCTGCTCGGCCATGGCAACGCTGCGGGTGTCTTTCTGCTTCTGATACAACAGCGCGAGATTGTTGAGCGCCGCGACGTTCTGCGGATCCTGCTTGACCACGCGCTCGTAGAAGACGATGGCGCGCTTGTCGTGGCCCGCCTTCATGTTCTGCTCGGCGAGGTAGTGCCACGCGCCGGTCTCCGTGGGATGCGACTCGAGCCAGCGTTCGAGCTTCGCATCCGCATCGGAGTCTCCGGCGCCCGCGCGCGCGGCGTGCAGCTTGATCGCAAGCAGTGCGCTCTCCCGCCGCGCGAACGCTTTCTCGTACGAGGCGACTGCGTCGCGAGCGCGATGCTGCGCCATGAGCACATCGCCCTCCAGGGTGAGTCCCGCGGGCGAATCGGGCGCCTTGGCCTGCAGGTCGCGCGCAAGCCGCATCGCGTCCTCAGTGCGACCTTCGCGTACGTCGAGGCCCGCCAGCGCGAACGCTGCATCGGCGTAGTCAGGCTTGAGTTGGAGCGCCTTGTTGTAGCTCTCGCGCGCTCCTGCGGCGTTCTGCGTCGCGACACGAGCGTTACCCAGCCAGAACTGCGCTTCGGCCGACTGCGGCGCGATTGCGGCGAGCTTCTCGAACGTCGCCTGCGCGTCGGCTTTGCGGCCGCCGGCGAATTGCGCCTGCCCGAGAAGCTCGAGCGTCTGCGGATTATCGGGATGGATCTTGAGCGCATCGCCGAGTTCGGCGATCGCCCGCTCGTAGTTGCGCGTTCGAACATAGTAGGCGCCGAGATAGATTCTCGGCGCCGACGCATCCGGGTGGGCAGCCTTGGCCTTTTCGAGCCACGCGAGCCCCTCCTTGTCGTGGTGCTGAACCGCTTCGACCTGTGCCATGCCCAGCATGGCACCTTCGTTCCCGGGGTCCTTCGCCAACACCGTGTCGAGGCGCTTGCGCGCGCTCGCGACATCGCCCTGCATCGTGTCGAGCTGGGCGGATGCGACCAGCGCGGGCACGAGATCGGCCTGGATCGCGAGCGCCTTGTCGAGGCTGCGGCGCGCGACCGCATAGTCGTGCTTGCCCATGTACGCGGCGCCCTGCAGCGCATAGCCGTCGGGGTTGCGCGGCTGCGCCGCGATCATGCGCGTGGCCTCCGACAGTGCGCGATCGAACTCGCCGCTGGCCAGGGCAGCGCGAATCTGCTCGACCTCGGCGCTCGCGGCGGGCGCAACGCTGCCCGCAGGCGCGGCGGGCTCGACCGCAGCCAACATCTCCGTCGCCGGCGTCGACATCGGAGCGCCGCGCGTTGCAACGTCCATGGACCAGGCGAGCGGCGCGCTCACAGCGAACAAGGGCGCGGCAAGCCACGCAACGAGGCGTATCCGCGGACATTCGAAGCCAGGAAAGGCCGTCATTTCAGGTGTTCCTCGCAACAAAGATGCAATCACGTTCCGTATCGGCTCGCAGCGCGCCATGCGTGCGCATCGGTAAATCGGACTTGGGACCCATTCACTTGCTGAACTGCCTGCGCGCAATGCGGAGCATCAGGCGTTGGATCAGGCTTGCGTTACCGCGCGGGCGCCACGTGCGCTTGAGCCGATTGGTGTAGGCATCGAAGTGCAACCCGCGCGGCGCGGCGATGATCGATCCGCGCTTGAGCACGATCTTCAGCACTTGCGTGGCGGCGATGCCGGCACAGAGCTGGCACGCCATCACAGTCGAGGGACCGCGCCGCTCGCGAAAGTTCACCTGCGATGGATCGACCAGGTAGCGACGATGCAACATCGCCGGCGACACGCCGAGCAGGAAGCGTACCGCCTTTTCCACCTCGCTCTTGCCCTTGAATCCGAAGTATTGCTCGAAGGTCATGCCACCGGGCATGAACACGAGCATCGCCGCGCCCATCCCGATGGGGGCCGCCGTGATCGCGGGAATGCGTTTTGCGGCGCACGCGGCGAAGGTCTGCTCCCGCGCATCGAATGCGAAGAAGTCGAGCCCGTCGACGTAGACATCGACCTCGCGCAGGAACTCGTCGAGGTTCCCGGCATCGACGCCGCGCGCAAACGAGCGGATGTCCGCCTGCGGGTTGATGTCTCGCGTCATGGCAGCGAGCACATCGACCTTGGGCTTGCCCACCGATGAGAGCGTCGCGCCGATCTGTCGATTGAAGTTGACCAGATCGAAGTCATCGGGATCGGCGATGTTGAACGCGCCGATACCCAGGCGCGCCAGCGTCAGCAGATGGACGCCCCCGACGCCGCCGAGACCGGCGACGGCGACGCGCGCGCGTCGCAGCGTTTGCTGCTCGGCCTGTGTGACCCAGCCGAGATTGCGCGCAAACGCGCGCTCGTAGTCGAAAACCGCCTCGCGATCGTCAGCCAAGTGCCCGCCTCCGGAGAACCGCGCTCCGCAGCGCTGCACGTCGGGACTGCGAGGTCGTCCACGCGTGGTCGCATGCAGCCGTAAGCGTGACACGTTTGGCGCGCTATCGAAAGATCGCCAACCGACACGAGCGCACGCGCCGCGAGCGACCGCTTTTCTCAAAAATGGCCGTGAATCAAACGCCCGCGGTGATCTTGTAATAATTACCGATCGCGGCCCGGCCAATGGATTCCATGGAGCGCAAGCCACGAGTGCGCTTCGGAATTTCGCCTGGAACGACTTTCACTCTTGTCAGACGATAACCGACGCGATATTCTTTCGTCATAACACGCTGTCATATTTCATGGGTCGTTCAAGCCCATGAAACATGACAGCGTCGTTTTGTCGAGCTCCGTTATTCCGCTCCACGGGCAACAGGAATCCGCACCATGCAGTTCATCGCTTCGATCGCCACCCTCCCCGACCACGAGCTTCATGCAGCGCTGCGCGACATCCCGCTTCCCGCCTTCGAGGCCGCGATGCGCGGGCATGCCGCCGCGTCGCGCAAGGCGCGATTGAGGCACTCCAGCGGATTCGATATCGCGAATTTCGACGACATCACGGTCTCGCTCGCCGTATCGGACGAGGACCTCGAGGTCGCCGACGAGCTGGTGCGCGTTCAATACGACGCGCGCGGCTATTTCCAGACGCGCGAGCAGAGCCACGCCGCGTCGCGGCGACGCGCGTTGCCGGTGATCGCGTGGCTGGACGGTCGACCCATGGGTACGGCGACGCTCGGGATCGACTCCGAAGCGGGCCTGATGGTCGACGAGGCCAATCGGCGCTACGTCGACCTCTCGCGCGCCTACCGGCGTCGCGCCGGAGAAGTCGTGCGCCTCGCCACCGCCGACCGCTCCGGAGCGAAGCTCGTGCTGCCTGCGCTGTTCGGCGCGCTGCACACCATGATGGTCATTCACGATCTGGTGGATGTCTTCATCGAAGTCAATCCGCGCCACGTGTCGTTCTACGAGCGCGCATTGTGCTTCGCGGTGGCCGGCCCCGAGCAGATCTGCCCGCGCGTCGGCGCACCATCAGTGCTGTTGCGCATGCGCGTTGCGGATCTCACCCACAAGATCCGCACCCTGCAGCACGAGGTTGCGGAGTTCCCGCTGCACTGAACGGGCGCGTTCACGCGTCGTGTTCGGACGAGTCGGCTCTCCAGGAGCCCCTGCCCGTTGCACGCGGGGTCTGTGCACTCCCCTCGGCGTCGAGCTGCAGCAAGCGGTTGAGCACGCCACGCTCCTCGTCGGGCGGAAACCAGTGTGCGTAAGCCGATCGGCCGCCTTCATGGGACCAGGTCCGCGCGAAATAGCTCGCGACGTTGGCTGCCATGCGTTCGAATGCGATGCATAGCAATACCGACGGAGCCTGCACACGCGGATTGAATCGCTCCGGCCCGATCGGGTCGAACGACAACCCGCGCCGGTAATAGGCCGTGTGGCGCGGATTGACCTCGATCACCGCGCAATCGCAGCCACGCACGCGATACGCGTAGAGATACGCGGTGTGGAACAGCGCGCCAAGCACTGCGAGCGACACCTTGTCACCCTCGACGGCGAGGCGCGTGAACTCGCCAAGGCGCACCCCTGCGGCGCGCAGCCGCGCGACTTCGTCGGGATAGAGATCGTCGGCCGACAGGCCGTGCGGCGAATCGACCCGCACACCCAGCGTGCCGACCAGGTGGTTGTCGCGATAGGCCACGAGCGTACACAGATTCTCGTCGGGCTTCAGCCCGGGGATGCGATAGCCGCGGGAGGAATAGCGGCGCTGTATGAGCTGGCCGACATTGCGCTGCGCGGCGCGACTGCGTGCCAGGCGAATCTTGAAGACACCGGGCAGCTCGCGCGGGTCTTCATGCAACGCTTCGATCGGCTCGGAGGTAAGGTTGCGCAACGGCGCGCCGATGTCGCCGAAAACGGTGTAACCGGTGCTTTCCGGCACGTCGGGCGCCTTCTGGCGGCGCGCCGGATGCGCTGCTTTGCGCAGTTGCGCGAGCACTTGCCGGAGCGAGCGCTGCTTGCCGTCGTCCGACACCGTTGTCCTCGCTTTGCGTGACGCCCCGCTATCGGTGCATCGTAGACCATTTCGCCTACGATCATCGCGGCACGAATTTGCTCATGCGTTCAAGTCGTGGCTCGCACTTCGTCGCTGCTTGGTCGCATCGCGCGCAGTCGATACTCTGCGTACGCGCCGCGTCAACTTGGTATATTGTCCAATACTGGACTAAACTGGTGTATCAGGCCAAGTTTGGCCTCCATCGCCAGCTCCGAGGTGCCATGTCCGCCCGTCGCAAAGCGCTGCCGCCACCCGAGTCGCCGCCCGACATCGACGAGGAACGCCTGTCGTCGCCGGCGCTGCGCACCTTCTTCGCCATCGCCAGCGCCTGGGGTCTCAGCAACGAAGAAGCGCGCAGGATCCTCGGCGATCCGCCGCGTTCGACCTACTACGAATGGAAACGCGCGGGCGGGCGACTCACTCGCGATACGCTCGAGCGCATCTCGTACGTGCTGGGGATCTACAAGGCGCTGCAGATTCTGCTGCCCGATCCGGCCGCGGCCGACGCCTGGCCGCGCAAGCCCAACACAGCGCCGCTGTTCGGCGGCGAGCCTGCGCTTTCACGCATGACCTCCGGCAACGTGGCGGACCTCTACGTCGTCCGCCAGTACCTCGACGCGCAGCGCGGCGGCGAGTAGCCTCGATGTCCACCGTCGCCTCGCGCGACGCCGACGCGCGCACCCGGCGCGTGCAGTGGCGTCCTGCCTATCGCCTGGTGCCCAGTCGATTCCCGCCGGTGGGATTGTTCGATCGCGTGGTGCGCCCCGAGGATCTCGAAGCGGTGTACGCCATCGAGGCGTTGACCAACGATCGCGTGCGCCAGGAGACGGGCAACCTCGCGCTGGTGGCGGTTGCCGAGCGGATCAGCGGGCCCGGCACCACGCCGATCATGGCGGCGTTCACGCATCTGAACCCGGAAGGGAGCCGGTTCTCCGACGGCAGCTTCGGCGTGTGGTACTGCTCCGATGATCTGGACACGGCACTCGCCGAAGTCCGCTTTCACCAGGAGCGTTTCCTGCGCCGTACGCAGGAAGGCCCGATCCGGCTCGAGATGCGGCTCTACCTGGTCGATCTCGACGCCCGCCTCGTCGATGCGCGCGCGCGCGACGAAGTCCACCTCCCCTCCGACTACGGCCCCAGCCAGAAGGTCGGCATCGCCGCGCGCGTCGCGGGTCGCGACGGCGTGCTCTATCGCAGCGTGCGCAATCCCGGCGGTCTGTGCGCAGCGGTGTTTCGTCCGCGCGTGCTCGCGCGCTGCCGCCAATCGCGACACTACGCGCTGCACTACGACGGCGAACGCATCGTCGCGGTCACCGAGATGAAGAGCGTGTGGGAAGCCAGCTCGCGCAACAACGACCGCCCATAGCCAGCTTCGCGCCGGCCCTCTTTCAGCGCTCAGGCCGCACTGCACACTGACGCGAACGCGCCTCGCAACCCGGCGTGTCGCCCTCCTCGCATTGTCGATCGCATCGGATGCGTGAGCGCCGCACGTGCGACTGCGAAACGTTTGACACGCTGATTGCGCCGATGATACAAACGTTTCATGGCTGCCGCCGCGCAACTCCTGAGCTCGCTCGACCACAATTTCGAGGGCTTGAGCCCCGAGCTGAAGCGCGCGGCGCGCTGGGTGAAGGACAACCCGCGCGACGTGGGACTGCGCTCGATGCGCGAATGCGCGCGACGCGCACAGGTCGCGCCCGCCACGATGACGCGCCTGGCCCAGGCGCTCGGCCTGGACGGCTTCGAGGCGTTGCGCGAGCCGCTGCGTGCCGCGCTCGCGGCCGGGGACGATTTCGCCGCGCGCGCGCAGGCGCTGCAGCGTGAGCGCGCCGCTTCCGACGATTGGCTTGCTCATCTGCTGGCGGAGCAGCGCGCGAATCTCGAAGCGATCGCACCGACGCACGCGCGGACCGAGCTCGAAGCGGTGGCGAGCGCGATGCTCCGCGCGCCGCGCGTCTGGTTTCTCGGATTGCGCGTCTGCCACGGCATCGCGTTCGACCTGCACTATCGCCACCAGCTGCTCGCGGCCAACGGTGTCCTGCTGACCGGCGTTGCCGGTACGTTGTCGGACCAGGTCGATCAGATCGGCGGGTCGGATGTCCTGGTCGCGATCAGCATGGCGCCGTATACGCGCGAAACCGTGCTTGCTGCGCAGGAGGCCGTATCGCGCGGCGTGCGCGTCGTCGCGCTCACCGACAGTGCGTTGTCGCCACTCGCGCGCGGGGCGTGGAAGGTGCTGACCTTCCGAACCGGCTCGTCCTCGTTCTTTCATTCGCTGGTGGGTGCGCTGGCGCTATGCGAAGCGCTCGGCGCTGCAACCGCGGCCATCGGAGGGGCTCACGTGGTGCGTCGCCTCGAAGCACGCCGGCAACGGCTGCATGCGCAAGGCGCGTACTGGGAGAAGCGACGGGCCGCTCGCACAACCACAAGCAAAGGCGCACGCGCGTCACGGAGGTCGCGATGAAGGACCGCGGTACATCGAGCCATGTCTTTCACCGCAACCTGCGGGTCGCCCCGCCGGTTGCCGTCGCGGCGCAGGGCCTGTACATCACCGATGCGTCGGGCACGCGCTATCTCGACGCCAGCGGCGGCGCAGCGGTGTCGTGCCTGGGCCATGCCCATCCGGACGTGATCGCGGCGATGCACGCGCAGATCGACACCCTGCCGTACGCGCACACGAGCTTCTTCTCCTCCGAACCTGCCGAGGCGCTCGCCGATCAACTGATCCGCACCGCACCCGAGGGCATCAGCCACGTGTACTTCGTGAGCGGCGGATCGGAGGCGATCGAGGCGGCGCTCAAGATGGCTCGGCAATACTTCGTCGAGATCGGCCAGCCGCAGCGATCGCGTTTCATCGGTCGACGGCAGAGCTATCACGGCAACACGCTCGGCGCACTGGCCGTCGGCGGCAACCAATGGCGCCGTCGACAATTCGGTCCGCTGTTGATCGATGTCGAACACGTGTCGCCGTGCTATCCCTATCGCGATCAGCGCCCCGACGAGACGCCGGAGGCCTACGGCTTGCGCCTGGCAGCGGAGCTCGATGCCACGATATGCGAATGCGGTCCCCAGAACGTTATCGCGTTCGTCGCCGAAACGATTGGAGGCGCCACTGCAGGCGTGCTCGTCCCGGTGCCCGGTTACTTCAAGGCCGTGCGCGAGGTTTGCGACCGCCACGGCGTGCTGCTGATCCTCGATGAAGTGATGTGCGGCATGGGCCGTACCGGCACGCTGCACGCGTGCGAGCAGGAAGGCGTGGTACCCGACCTCATGGCGATCGCGAAGGGACTGGGCGGAGGCTATCAGCCGGTGGGCGCGGTGCTCGCACAGCGACGCATCGTCGATGCGATGTCGCAGGGCAGCGGCTTCTTTCAGCATGGCCACACTTACCTCGGTCATCCGGTGGGATGCGCTGCCGCGCTCGCCGTGCAACGGGTCATCGAAAGAGACCGATTGCTGGCGCGTGTCCGCGAGCGCGGCGCGCGCTTCCACGCGGTCCTGCGCGATCGCTTCGGCACGCACCCGCACGTCGGCGATATTCGCGGCCGTGGATTGTTCTTCGGCGTCGAGCTCGTGCGCGACCGCGCCACCAAGGAACCGTTCGATCCCGCTCACCAGCTCCATGCACGCGTCAAGCGCGAGGCGATGTCGCGCGGCCTGCTCGTCTATCCGAGCGGCGGGACCCTCGATGGACGCCGCGGCGATCACGTCCTGCTCGCGCCGCCGTTCATCGTCGACGAGGAACATCTGGACGTGATCGCCGCCCGGCTGCACGAGGCGGTCGACGCAGCGATTGCAAGCACGCAAGGCAACGCCTGAAGTCACCCACACGGAGGCAAACACGTGAACAACGCACGCAGAATGGGAACCTTGATCGGCCTGGTCGCGCTGGTCGCCGGAACATACGGCGCACCGGTGGCCGCGCAGCAGAAGTTCATCACCATCGGCACCGGTGGCGTCACCGGCGTGTATTACGCGGTCGGCGGCGCTGTATGCCGGCTGGTGAACAAGGACCGCGCGAAGCACGGCATCCGCTGCTCGGTCGAATCGACCGGCGGCTCGGTCTACAACGTCAACACGATCAAGAGCGGCGAGCTCGACTTCGGCATGACGCAGTCGGACGTCCAGTACCAGGCCTACAAGGGCACCGCTCCGTTCAAGGAAGCATGGAGCGACCTGCGGTCGGTCTACTCGGTGCATCCCGAGCCGTTCACCGTGGTGGCGCGCAAGGAAGCGAACATCAAGACGTTCACCGACTTCAAGGGCAAGCGCTTCAACGTCGGCAATCCCGGCTCGGGAACGCGCTCGGCCATGGACGAGCTGCTGACCGCGCTGAACATGAAGATCAGCGATTTCGCGCTCGCCTCCGAGCTCAAGGCCGACGAGCACGGCCCGGCGCTGTGCGACAACAAGATCGACGGATTCTTCTACGGCGTGGGCCATCCGTCGGCGAACATCCAGGATCCGACGACCGCCTGCGGTGCGCAGCTCGTGTCGCTCACGGGCCCGGCGATCGACGCGTTGGTCAAGAAGAGCCCGTACTACGCCTACGCCACGATTCCGGGCGGCATGTACGCCAACAACCCGAACCCGACACAGACCTACGGTGTGCTGGCCACGCTGGTGACCTCGTCGAAGGTTCCGGCCGACGTCGTCTACACGCTCGTGAAGGCGACCTTCGACAATTTCGACGAGTTCAAGAAGCTCCATCCGGCGTTCGCCAACCTCGACCCGCAACACATGGTGAAGGACGGGCTGTCGGCGCCGCTGCATGAAGGCGCGCTGCGCTACTACCGCGAACGCGGCTGGATCAAGTGACGTGAGCGTCGCCCGGCCGCCCGAGGGCGCTCACCTCCCCCTCGAGGGGGAGGGCGCTGCGCGGGCAGCGCGCGAGCCTGGGGGTTATCGTCCGTCCGAAGTCGACGTACGGGCGCTCGTCGAGGCGGCCGACCTCGGCGGGCGCAAGCCCACCGGGGTCGTGCGCTCGATCCTCGCCGCAGTCTGCATCGTGTGGTCGCTGGTGCAGCTCTGGTATGCGTCGCCGTTTCCATTCACGTTCAACGTCCTGATCCTCAACGACACCGAGATGCGCGCGCTGCATCTCGGTTTCGCATTGTTCCTCGCCTACGCGGCCTACCCGTTCGGCAAGCGCTCGCCGCGCGACCGTATTCCGCTGCAGGATTGGCTCTTCGCGGCGGTCGCCGCGTTCTGCGGCGCGTACCTGTTCATGTTCTACCGCGAGCTCGCCACGCGGCCCGGTCAACCGACACCGATCGACTTCGCCGCGGCGATCGTCGGCATGCTATTGCTGCTCGAGGCGACGCGTCGCGTCGTCGGGCCGCCGCTGGCGATCATCGCGTCGCTGATGCTGGTCTACGCGTTCGCAGGGCCGTACATGCCGGACCTGATCCAGCACAAGGGCGTGTCGCTGAGCAAGGCGGTGTCGCACTACTGGCTGTCGACCGAAGGCGTGTTCGGTGTCGCCATCGGAGTGTCGGCCACCTACATCTTCCTGTTCGTGCTGTTCGGCTCGCTGCTCGAGAAAGCGGGCGCGGGCAACTACTTCATCAAGGTCGCGTTCGCATTTCTCGGTCACATGCGCGGCGGTCCCGCCAAGGCGGCCGTCGTCTCTTCGGGAATGATGGGCATGATCTCCGGCTCGTCGGTCGCCAATGTCGTCACCTGCGGAACCTTCACCATTCCGCTCATGAAGCGCGTGGGCTACTCCGCCGAGAAGGCAGGAGCGATCGAG
>DATKLH010000530.1:0-11045 GCA_035542515.1 Casimicrobiaceae bacterium | reverse complement strand
CGACAAATGCAGTCGACCGCGCGTCAGCGGCGCCGCGTCGGGGCTTGCGGATCTTGCGCCGGGCTTGCGCCATGGTGGGTCGGACCAGGGCCTACCTGGTCGGCGCTGCGGGATCGGCGCTACGGTCGTTGCTCTCCTGGTTTCCCGATCCATCGATTTCCATTTCGAGCAGCGCGTACGACAGCGACTTGCCGTGCGAGTCGAGCGCGAGCGACGTGGTGACCCCGCCGCTCAGTGCGTGCGAACAGACGAACTGCAGCGCACCGAGCTGGTCCAGCTCGTAGCGCTTGATCTCGCCCTGCACGATGCCTTGCATGTGCCTGCGCACCGCCTCGACGGTCACGCACTCGACCAGCAACGGGTAATGCGCGGCGTCGTAGGCGATCACCGAGAGAATCGACGTATTGCCCTTGTCGCCGGCACGACAGTGCGCGAGGTCATACAGTTTCGGCATGCGGGCTCCATTCGCGCACGGTGACGCGGCTTTGCACCTGCTCGCGATCGATCAGAGTCGACACGATGCCGATCTGCTCGTTCACATACTTCCGTGTCCCGCCGCCACCCGCCGGGCCGTTGGTATACAGCGCCTCGACTTCCTCGCCGACGATCATCGCGAGCTCGGAGGTTTTCGCGCGCGCCGCCACGCGCAGTCGAACCTCGTAGGGATTCTCGTCGCGATCGAACGCACGGCCATGCAGGGACGTGCTGCCGATCAGGTCGATGCGCATCTCGCTGAACTGCCCTTCGAGCCGCTCGCGGACGATTTCGCCGGCGAGTCGTGCGCGCGCGACGGCGTTGGGACCGGCGTAACCGATCTCCCCTTCGCCGACAAAACCGGCGTGATAGCCGACGCTGACCTTGAGTTGCGCGGGCCGGCCGCGACCCCTGGCGCCGCTTATCGCGATGCGCTGTGGCGCGACCTCGCGCAGCGTGACCCGCGAAAAATCGGCGACGACATCCGGCGTGAGATAGGCATGCGGGTCGGTGACCTCGTAGAGCAGTTGTTCCTTGGTGTTGGCGAGGCTGATCGCACCGCCAGTGCCTTCGACCTTGCCGACGATCGCGGCCCCGTCGGCATCGACGTCCGCGAACGGAAACCCGAGCCATGCCATGTTCGTGACGTCCTTGCGCCCCGGATCGGCGAAGTAGCCGCCGGTGAGCTGTCCCGCGCATTCGAGCAGATGCCCCACGCAGGTTCCGCATGCGAGGCGGTCGTAATCGTCGAGCGACCAGCCGAAGCGATAAGCGATCGGCGCGAGGAACAGCGATGGATCGGCTACGCGTCCGGTGATGACCACGTCGGCGCCGCTTTGCAAAGCGGGCAGCAATGCGGCCGTGCCGAGGTAGGCATTGGCGGAGATCGGCTCGCCGTAATCGGCAAGCGTGCCGCGCGCTTCGATGGTGGGAGCGTCGTTGCGGATCTGGTCGAGCACGTCGTCGCCGGTGACCACGGCAACCTTCACCGCGAGGTTGTGCTCACGCGCGATCCCGAGGATCGCGTCGGCGGCGGCGAGCGGATTCGCCGCGCCCATGTTGGTGACGAGCTTGATGCCGTGGCGCTTGGTAAGCGGCAGGAGCCGCGCCATGCGTCGCTCGAGCAGCGGGTCGTAGCCCTTCGACGGATCCTTGCGACGGCGCAGCTGGGCGAGCGCGATGGTACGCTCACCAAGGCATTCGAGCCCGAGATAATCGAGCTGCCCTCGCTCGGCGAGCACCAGCGCGGGGTCGAGTCGGTCGCCCTGGAAGCCGGCTCCGCTGCCGATGCGCAAGCCGCGCTCCATGCCTGCCTCAGTCGCCGCCCGGAAGTCCCTGCACCTCGGGGAAGAACAGGTCCTTCACCGAAGCGGGCTTGGTCTTCACCGTGCCGATCTTGTTCATGAATTCGGCGGTCTTGTACACCTTCTGCGGCACCAGCGTGTACGCATAATCGTTCGCGGCGATCATGCCATAGATGTCGTCGACGGTGTCCTTAGTGTCCTTGGACTGCTCGAGGTACACCTTGGCGGCCGCGCGCTTGTCCTTGTTGATCGTGTCGATCGCCTCCTTCAGGGCATCGAAGAAAGCCTTGTACGACTTCGGGTTGGCGTCACGGTACTTGCTCGACGCGGCGATCACCACTGCGGTGGCAGGGCCGCCGAGGATCTCGTAGTTGGTCGTCAGCAGGTGTATCCCCGGCAGCTTCATCTCGTGCTCGTAGAACGGCGACGAGGTGAAATGGCCGTTCACGCCGGCCGTGTTGTTGGTGAGGGCGAGCACGGCATCGGGATGCGACAGCGCCACGGTGTAGGGATCGAACTTCGCCCAGTTGGCAGCGCCGAATTCCCTGGCGGCGAGCATCTGCATCATGATCGCCTGGGTCGACACCTTGATCGAGGGCACCGCGATCTTGTCCTTGTCGCTCAAGTCGCGCACCGATTTCACGTTCGGATTGCGCGTGATGAGGTACAGCGGATAGGTGGTCATCGCCGAGACCCCCTTGACCTGCCCGCCGGTCTTGTCCCACAGCGTGATCATCGACGGCGCGCCCACTGCGATGAACTGCAGCGCGCCGCTGATGACGCCGTCGTTCATCACGCTGGGTCCGGCGACCTTGACCCAGTTGACCTTGACCTCGCCGAGCCCCGCGGCCTTCGCGTGCTTCTCGACCAGCTTGTCGCGCTCCATGACCATGAGCGGGAGGAAGCTGACCCCGTACTGCTGCGCAACGCTGATCTCGTTCGACTCAGCGGCCGCCGGCAACGCGAGCGCCGCAAGCAATACCGCACCTACCATTCTTTTCCACATCAGCATCGCGTGGTCCTCCATTGACGATGATCGTGATCAGTCGAAGACGCCTTGCGCTCCGACCGGCCGTGTGCCGTGTTCTGCTGCTTTCGCGGCCCGCAGCGTCGAACGCCTCCGGCGATGCGCCGCATACGATCCAGGCTTTCCGCGCCGCGGGTGCAAGTACTTTGCGCGAGCGTCGAGCGATGCCGCGCAATCTCCAGGCGCAGCGTCCCTCTCCCGCTTCGCATCAGTCGAGCAGGAGCTCCTTGTGCGCGAGCAGCTTGATCGCGAGCGCATCCTTGGGCAACAGGTTGTTGTTGAGGACCTGCGCGAGCCCCGCGTTGAATACCCGTCCCGCGTCCTCGGGCAGTAGGAATCCATCGCGCACGAGACCGTTCACAGCTGCGGCGAGTGCATAGTAATACCCGCTGAAGCGCCCGTAACGCTCCTCGAGTGACGGCCGGGGATCGCCGTTGGCGACGCGCTCCGCCGCCGTCTTCGCGAATGGAATGAACTGTCCCTGCAGTTGGCACAGATCGCCTTCGCCGAACCCGGCGCGACGCAGTCCCCATCCGGTGTAGGTACCGAGGGGCACCTGGATGGTCGGGGAGCGCACGCCACCGATCTCGTTGCCGTCGGCGTCGACCTGCGGCACACGCACACCGTATTGCGTCCCGCTGGTGATCGCGCGGGTCGGCTCGCTGAATACGCCGGTCTCCGTGCGCGGATCGTAGGCCGGGCCGAAATCGATCACGGTCGGCAGGTTGATCACGCCGGGCGGCGTTACGCCGGGAATCTTCGGCCATTTCAGGTCCGCAACCTTCACCAGCGTCCCGTCCGCGATGGTGGAAGTCTTGCTTGGCGGCGGCGCCTTGCCGCGCAACACCCAATCCTCCAGCGCGACGAACAGCGCGCGATGGATCTCGAGGATCGGCGCCGGATCGCCCGGCTGCTGGCAGATACCCGCGGGATTGGCCGCCGGTCCGTGCTGCGTTCCGGTGAAGTGATAGAAGCGCACGTCGCCGCCCACCGGGAGATCGGTCGTGCCGGTCGGGTCAGTGTGATTGAGCGACTCGACGTACTGCCAGTACTCGGTGGAAGTTGCCGACTGGATGACCTTCGGGCAGGTATTGCTCGCCTTGCAGCGATCGAGCAATCCGGCGGTCTTCTGCGTCACCGGATCGAACGTCGAGTCGTACGCGACCGGAAACTCGGCGCCGGGAACCAGGTAGTACTCGTGCTGCGAGCTGCCGCCGCCGGGCTGCGCGAAGCGCGCGTTGAGGATGGTGCGCTTGCCGGCCAGGTTGGCATTCACACCGTTGAAGACCATCTTGCCGTTCTCGTCCTGGTTGAAGCCGAGATCGATGTACGACCGCACGAAGTTGCCACTCTGCGAATCGCCGACCATCGTCGCGGCACGCAAGGTACCGGCAACCGGATTGGGAGTGCCGGCATCGTCCTGCGTCGCATGCAACAGGAACGATCCGAGATCGCGCGTGGCGGCAAAGCCCAGTCCCAGGACCAGCGGATCCTTCGCGGTGTAGGTCAGCTCGTAGAGATGATTGGTATCGAAGCCGCCCTGCAGGCAGATATGACGCGTGTCCGGTGTGCCCGGGAACGGCGTGTTCGTGCAATCGGCAAACGCCCATTGCGCATTGGGAATCGTCACCGGCGTATCGTTGACGTGCACGCGCATGGTGAGCGTCGCGCTCGAATTGTCGAGCGATGCAGTCTCGTAGCTGACGTGGCTCGTGCCCGAGTAAAAAGTCTGCGAGAGAACCAGCGAGTTCGCTGCGGCGTTGAGAGCATAGTCGTAGCGTACGCGTCCGGTGATCGATGATCCGTCGGCGTTCTTCGCCACCGGCACGGTGAGCAGTTGCCGGCTGTTGCCGGGCAGGATGTCGCCCTGCCAACCGCTGAACACCACCGTATCGCCGCGCTTCATCAGGAAGCCGTCGCCGGCATCCGCCGCAGTGGTCGGATCGTTGCCCCCGCCACCGACATGACCCGGGAAGCCTCCGAGGTTGCCGCGATTGGGCACGCTGTAGAACAGGAGCCCGCTGCCCTTGGTCGGATCGACCGGCTTGTAGATCAGAACCGTCGTCGTGTATTCGACGTTGCCGCGCGCATTCTTGGGCGCGAGGTTGATGTCCTGGATCAGCGCGTTCTTCGGATCCCTGGGATCGACCTCGCCGGTCACGTGCGCCTTGATCTTCTCGTACGCGCCGACTGCACCGAAGGTCGTCCCGCCGAAGGTCGGTGTATCGCGGCTGTCGATCACGAATCGTGTGATGCGCGCGTGCGCCACGGTAGTGGACCCCACGAGCGCGAGCATCAGGATGCTCAGCGCACCTGCACTACGGCCGAAATTGCGAGACATGTTCGTGTTCCCTGCCAAGCGGCGAGCGACCGCCGACAAGTCGGCGCATCGCCCGCACGAATGATTCCGTCCTGCCTTCCCCTACTGGCTGCGCGTCGGCGCGGACATCGCTCCACTGCGTTAGCGTTCGATGTGGGCCACGCCCCCCGGCCACCCGGACTCGGCACCATCGCCGTCGAAGCGCGTCGCGGGTTCGTCGTCCACCGTGATGAACTTGCGTGCGATCAGCTTCTCGGCCAACGCATCCTTGGGGACCAGGCCGTTTCTCAGCATGTCGGAAAGCGCGGTGCTGAACTCGCGCGCGCCATCCGCAGGCAGCAGGTAGCGCTGGGCGATCAGCCCGTTCACGGCCGCGGCCGCCTTGTAGTAGAAGGCGCTGAACGACGGATAACGTTCCTCGATCGACAGGCGCGGATCGTTGTTGGCGATGCGATCGGCCTTGATCTTGGCGAACGGCACGAAGCCACCCGTGAAAGCGCAGATGCGACCCTTGTTGAAACCGCTGGTGACGATGTTCCAGCCGAGGTAGGTGCCCAAGGGAAGCTGGTCCATCAAGGTCTGCAGGCCGGCGATCTCGTTGCCGTCCTGGTTGACCTTCGGCACCAGCGTGGGAATGGCCTGCTTGATCGCTGGTGGCTCGTTCGCAATCACGCCCGACATGTCGTTGAAAATGAACGACGCGCCGAACGCGTAATCGAGCATCGTGTTCTCGAAGTTGTCCTTGAACGGCAGTCCGGGAATGTCGGGGAAGCCCATCGCCGCCTTGGTCGAGGCCACCAGCGTTCCATCGCCGATCTTGGGATAGATGCTCGGCGGCGGCTGCGTGCCGAACACGACCCAATCCTTGAGCGCGGTGAACAGCGCGCGCTGGTAGTCGACCTCATTGTTGGGGTTGGACTGGAACTGGCAGGTGCCGCCAGCGCCGGCCGCCGCGTTGTTGGTGATGCTGTACGCCCCGCCCCCGCCACCGTGCGAGGTGCCCGGGAAATAGTAGCGACGCATGTTGTCGGGCAACGGGATGTCGGCCTTCGCGTCGGTGCCGTAGAGACCCGGTCCCATGCGCAGGTCCCAGAACTCGGTCGCGCCGAACGTCTCGATCATCTTCGGGCACGTGTTGCTCGCGCGGCAACGATCGAGCATGCCCGCCTTGGCCCGGCTGCGCACGGTGTCGGTGTAGTCCTCCCACCACAGCACCGGCTCGCTGCCGGGTTCGTACAGCGTCCCGGCGCCGCCGGGCAGCGCGAAGCGGAAGTTCACCGGTGTCTGGCGCGCAGCGATGTGCGGGTTCGCGCCTTCCGCGACGATGCGACCCTTCTCGTCTTCGTTGAAGCCGAGGTGGATCGAGGTCTTGAGCAGGTTGCCCGACTGCGAAGTGCCTTCGACCAGGACGTGCGAGAGTCCTGCAACGGGATTCGCGGTTCCGGCGTCGTCTTTCGCTTCATAGCGGAAGAACGAGATCACGTCGCGGTACGCGGCCAGCCCCACGCCGAGCACCAGCGGATCCTTGGCGGTGAAGGTGAATTGATAGAGCAGGCTGGGATCGAAGCCGTTGCGCAGGCAGATCCTGCTGGCGTCCGGCGTGCCGGGGAACGCAACGGTACGACAATCGGCGAACGCCCAGTCGCCGCTCGCGATCGGCGTCACGGCGCCGGTCACCGCGGTTTCGCTCTCGGCTGCGTGCGTCTCGGCCTTCGCCTGCGTGGTATCGAGGGTCAGCGGGCGATAGGGGAACGCCGTGAAGCCACCGGGTGGAACCGACGCGAGCGAAATCGTGTTGGTCCCGGCGGCGATATTGCTCACCCGATAGATCACCGGGCCGGTCACCGGCGAGCCGTCGGCGTTGCTGGCCGTGGGTACCTGGACCCATTCGTTGCCATTGTTGGCGGCGGGCACCACATCGCCCTGCCACCCGCTCCACAACAGCGTGTAGCCGTCGTTTTGCACGAAGCCGTCGCCGGGATCGCCGCCGTTGTTGTACGGAAAGTTGCGGCTGCCGCGGTTGTTGATGTTGTAGAACAGGATGCCGTTCGCCTTGCTCATGTCGACCGGCTTCACCAGCGTGAACGACGCGGTGTACTCGACCTTGCCGTTCGCGTTGCGCGGCGCGAGCTGGATGTCCTGGATGATCGCGTTGTGCCGGTCGGCGGGATCGATCTCGCCGCTCGCCGTGCCGATGATGCGTTCGTATGGCCCCACGGCACCGAAGGTCCGGCCTGCGTAGGTGGGCGACTCGCGGCTGACGAGGGTGATCTTGGTCACCCGCGCCTCGCTGGCCGAGGCTGCAACAAGCCCCGCGCACACCAGCGCCGCGGCGAGCGGCAAACGCGCGCCGATCCGGCGCGAAGCTCCTGTCATCTCGAGTTCCTCCAAAGGACCTTGGACCGCACGTCTTGTAGGTGGCGCAACGCTTCATGGCGATGCGGCGTGCGGCAGCCTGCCCATTGAAGTCCAACGCCATCTATAATTCAAATCGATAGTTTGGATAACACCGATCGCGAATCGATATGAATGTGGACATGCGCCAGTTGCGTGCCTTCTCCGCCATCGGACGCCTCGCGAGCTTCACCAAGGCGGCAGCGGCCTTGCACACCACGCAACCGGCGCTGAGCGCGCAGATCCGTCATCTCGAGGACGCGTTGGATCTCAAGCTGTTCGATCGCAGCACGCGCGCGGTGACGCTCACGCAGGCGGGACGCGACTTGCTGCCGGTGGTCGATCGGGTGCTGGCGGATGTCAGTGCGGTCATTGCGCAAGCGCGCGACGTCGCGCACATGAATACCGGCCGCGTGAGCGTGGCCGCGCTTCCTTCGGTGTCGTCCACGCTGCTGCCGCAGGCGATGGCGGAGCTCAAGGCGCGTCATCCCGGTGTGACCGTCGTGCTGAAAGACGCACTGGCCGAGCGGATCGTCGCGATGGTGCGCGGCGGCGCGGTCGACTTCGGGCTTACCGGCGAGCCGGGTGCGGACGCGCAACTCGAATTCACGCCGCTCGCCACCGATCACATGGTGATCGTCATGCCGCGTGGCCACCCGTTCTCGCGCATGCGCCGGTTGCGGCTCGACGACCTGCTGGACGCCCCGCTGATCCTGATGGATCGCGACAGCAGCGTGCGACGCATCGTCGATGGTGCCTATGCAGCCGCCGGCATCGCTTCCATCGCACCCGCCTACGAAGCCGCGTTCATGGCGACCGCCATCGCCATGGTGCGCGGAGGCCTCGGCATCACGCTGCTTCCGTCCTCGGCGATCGAGCTCACCTCGGCGCACGATCTCGCGACGCGAGCGATTGCCGACCCGCGCCTGACCCGCACGCTCGGGATCCTCCGCGAGCGCCGCCGTTCGCTGTCGCCTGCGGCGCAGTCGTTCGCCGATCTCCTGGTGAAACGCGTGCCGACCTGGTTCGCGACGCAGTCGAGGCTTGGTCCCGCAAGGCGCCGGCGCAAGACACGCGCGGTCGACGTATGACCGTCCTGTTTCGCGTCAGTCGATGGCCGGTGGAACGTTCGGTTGAACGACCGCGCGGCGTCGCTCGTACCAGGTCAGGAACGCCCCGCTCGCCGTGATCACCGCCATGCCGAGCAGCGTCGCGTGATCGGGAAAATTGCCGAACCAGGCGAGCCCGATCAACGTGGCGAATACGAGTTGCAGGTAGGTGAATGCCGCCAGGCCCGATGCCGGCGCGCGTTGCAACGCGCGAATGAACAGGAAATGCCCTCCGGTGGCCAGCCATCCCATGGCAAGCATGGCGCCGACGTCGGTGATGCGCACGCGTGCGAGGTCGACATCGCGCCACGGCGCCGCGCAACTCATTGCGATCGCGCCAACCACCGAAGCATAGAACAGCATCGTGCGCGAATCGTCGGCGGCGAGCTTGCGCGTGAGGATCTGGTAGCTCGCATTGGCGAACGCCGCGACCAGCGCGAACAGCGCTGCGCCATGGAACAGACCCGCGCCCGGCCGAACGATCAGCAACAGACCGATCATGCCGAGCGTCACCGAGATCGCTCGCGCGAACGTCACGTGCTCGTGCAGCAACAGCACAGCCAACACGGTGACCAGCGTCGGTGCCGCGAAATTGATCGCGGTTGCGTCGGCAAGCGGCAGGTAGCGGAATGCGATCACCATCATCAGCGAAGAGGTGACCAATGCGCCGCCCCGGAGGATCTGCAAGCCCGGCGAGCTCGTCACCATCAGGCGACGTCCCAGTTGCGGTCCGAGCAGCGCGATGAGCGTGAGCGACTGCAGGCAATAGCGCACCCACACCACGAACGCCGGCGGAAACTGCTGGGCGAGGTACTTGCTCGTCGCGTCGAGGAACGACATGCACACAACCGCCGTGACCATCGTGGCTGCGGCCGCGGCGGGGACGTGCTGATGGCTTCGTTTCATCGAGTCGTGGCCACGCGATCGATCGCACCGCGCCCGGGTGACGCTTCCGGCAAAGACAGCAGGGGTAGGACGCGGCTCGCGCGGGACATGCACGCCGCGGCGATGTGATGAACGGGCGCGATTCTACCGCAGCGCAGATGCGCGGCGTCGATCGATTGCTCCGTTACACGCGTGCGCCGGTGGTCGCATCGAAGATGTGGATCGCTTCGACGTCGAACGCGAGATGCACGTTCTCGCCTTCACGCACGCCGGGACGACGCACGCAGCGCATCCTGATCGCGGACTCGCCGGCCTGCAGGTCGACGATCGCGCTGTCGCCGAGATCCTCGACCAGCTCGCACGCGCGCCGGCAATCCGTTCGCGGCGAGGCGCACCGCGCGGGGTCGCACACCGGTCACCACCGGTCCGTCCGGCCGCGCCACGCGATGTAGACTGAAACCGCAACGCTCAAGGCATCCGCGTGACGAGGCATGGTGGTCTCGACATCATGAGTTGGAATCCCGCGCGGCTCGCAGCGCCGTTCATCCTGGGTGCGCTTGCCGCCATGCCGGCCTACGGCTTCGACATCGAAGGCCATCGCGGCGCTCGCGGTCTTGCGCCGGAGAACACGCTCGCCGCGTTCCGCCTCGCGATCGAGCTCGGCGTGGACACCATCGAAACCGACCTGGGTGTGACGCGCGACAACCTGCTCGTGATATCCCACAATCAGCGCCTGTTCGCGGCGATCACGCGCGATGCGCAGGGTCGCTACCTCGTCGGCGAGGCACCGCGCATTCACGACCTGACCTTCGCGCAGCTGCAACGTTACGACGTGGGTCGAGTCGACCCGCACTCGGACTACGCGCGCTTGTTTCCGCGTCAAAAGCCCAGCGACGGCGAGCGCATTCCCACGCTGCAGGCGCTGATCGACATGGTCAAGGCGGCCGAGCGTCCGATACGCCTCAACCTGGAAACCAAACTGACGCCGGAAGCGCCAGACGACGCACCCGCGCCGGAGGCTTTCGCGCGACTGGTCGTCGACCAGCTTCAGGCCGCCGGCGTCGCTGCGCGCGTCACGATCCAGTCGTTCGACTGGCGCACGCTGGTCGCAGTCAAGCGAATGGCGCCGAACCTGCGCACCTCGTGCCTCACCATCGAGGCCTCGAACACCAACAACGTCGCGACCCGGAACGGCCGCGCCTCGCCCTGGACGGCGGGATTGAGCCTCGCGGAGGTCAACGGCTCGGTGCCGCAGCTCGTCAAGAATGCGAACTGTGACGTGTGGTCGCCGTTCCATCGCAACGTCACGCCCGAGCGAATCGCCGAAGCGCACCGACTGGGTCTCGCGGTGCTGCCATGGACGGTCAACGACGAAGCCGACATGGCCCGGCTCATCGACGCGGGGGTCGACGGCCTGATCAGCGACTATCCCGACCGCTTGCGCGAAGCGGTCGCCAGGGCCGCTAGCGCGGTCAACGTCAAGCGCTGAAAACCCAGCCTGCCGAGGCAGTGCGGCGCAAAGGCATAATCGC
>DATKLH010000529.1:0-8544 GCA_035542515.1 Casimicrobiaceae bacterium | reverse complement strand
AATCACGTTTCCCGGTTGGAGTTGTGCACTCACATTGGTCCAGACGAACGTGGCGTGACTGGGATAGAAACCGTCGAATGTGCTGCCGACCGTTATCGTGATTTGCTGGGTTGACGTTGGTACCCACGGGGTGACCGAGATCTGGGGCCCGACGAAGAACGGAAATGCGATCGCTTCGCCAAACGAGCCGGAAAGACTGAGCCATAAAACCAGGAGGCCTGCACGACGGTGCATGTTGCAGAGGAGTTGTGACGTTGCGAGCGAGAATTCTCGTTCGCGTATCAGCATCGCGCAACTGTCGCCAGCGAGCGATCAGCCGTTGGTTGCTTGTACAAGGCAAGTAGAGCCGCGCGTGACTAGTTCTTGGTTTAATCGCAGCGGGACTTGCGTTTTCGCCATGCGCGTTTTTTGGCCAGTGCTTGCTGCAGACTTTCGAACTAGAACGCAATCATCACTTTGATCGCTTCACGCTCGTTCATCGCGCGATACCCTTCCGGGACGCCGTCGAGGTTGGTGACGCGATCGAACACGCGGCCGGGCTCGATGCGGCCCTCGAGAATGTCCGGCAGCAGTTCGTCGATGTATGCACGCACCGGGGCGGGGCCCCCACCGATCGTGATGTTGTTGTAGAACGCGGGCAACGAGCTTGGAATCGCCGCGTAGTGCGGCACTCCGACGCGGCCGATGGCGCCGCCCGGACGCGTGATGCCGATCGCCGAAAGCATCGCCTGTTCGCTACCCACGCACTCGAGGACCGAGTGCACGCCGAATCCGCCGCTAAGACCGCGCACGCGGTCGACGGCTGCCTCGCCGCGTTCGGTCACGATATCGGTTGCGCCGAACGCGCGCGCCAGGGCAATCCGGTCCGGATGGCGCCCGAGAAGCAAGATCTGCTCGGCTCCGAGCCGCTTCGCGGCGATGACGCCGCACAAACCGACAGCGCCATCCCCGATGACCGCGACCTTGTGACCGCGTCGGACTGCGGCCATGCGCGCGGCATGATGTCCAGTCCCCATCACGTCGGAAAGGGTGAGCAGCGACGGCATCAGCGCATCGTCTTCGCGCGTTGGCAACGCGAATAGCGTGCCGTCGGCCAATGGCACGCGGACCGCTTCGGCCTGCGCGCCAGGAATCTCGATCGTTCCGAAGAAGCCGCCGTGAATGCATGAGGTCTGAAGGCCTTCATGGCAGAAGGCGCAGCTGCCGTCGGACCAAGCGAACGGCATCACGACCAGGTCGCCGACCTTGATCGTGCGAACATCGCGGCCGACCGCCTCGACAACGCCGATCGCCTCGTGCCCCATGCGACGGACGCCTTGGTCCGGCGCCATCTCCTTGTAGGGCCACAGATCGCTGCCGCAAATGCAGGCGCGAGTTACGCGGACGAGCGCGTCGGTCGGATCGACCACGGATGCGTCCGGGACATTCTCGATACGAACGTCTCCGGCTTGGTACATGACAGTAGCGCGCATGTTCAATCCCTTCTCGTTGTGATCTGCGGCGACGCAATCCGCTCGATATGCTTCTCGCGAGTCGTCACTGCCGCGCACTCACTTCCGCGAGCTCGCCGTACCAGTAGCCCGCGGTCACGCCGCCGTCCATCAGGATGTCGCTCCCGGTGATGAATCCGCCGTCCGGCCCCATCAGCAGCGCGCCCACGGTGCCCACCTCGTCCGGTGTGCCGGCGCGGCCCGCGACGGAGCCTTCGATCATCCGGCGGTAGCCCGCGCCACGCGGGCCGGCAAGCTCGTCCTTTGCGAGCGGCGTCATGATGATCCCCGGGCTGATGGTGTTTACGCGCGCACCTCGCTTGCCCCACCGTACCGCTTCGGCCATCACGCGCAGCGAATTGCCGCGTTTCGACATTTGATAGGCGTGCAGGGAATCCTTGACCTGATCGGGTTGGAGGAAGGGAAGCAAGAGCAGCCGTTCGACCGGCGTCGTGGCCAGGGCTTTGTTTTGCTCGACGGTGAGCGCCGGAAGGCGATGCCCCGATTGCGATGAGATCACGACGCCCGAACCACCTCGCGCGATGACGTTGCCGAACTCCTCGAGCACCAGCGCCGTCCCGTAGAGATCGACCTTGAGAATTGTCGCCGGCGATGCCTGCGTAGGAGAGACGCCGGCGGCATGAATAACCCCTGTGATATCGCCGATCTTCATAGCCGTCTCGACGAGCGCGTGGACGGCCTCGCGCGAGGACACGTCCACTGTGGCCACGCTCACGTCGTAGCCCGCGTTCCCGAGGACTTGAGCCGCTGAGTCGGCGTTGTCCGGGCGCATATCGGCCAGCAGCACGTGCTTCGCTATGCCGACCCGCCGGGCAATCGCTTGACCGATCTGACCGGCACCGATAAGGACCATCACGTTCTTCATGTCACTCCCAACTTGAACGATGTGCGTCGTGTACCTTCGTTATGCGCTGAATCTTGGACCAGCCTCTTCGCGTCTACTCCGTCGATCACTGCGAGGCATGTAAGGCGTCGATATCGTCACCCAAGTCGTTGCGCCTCGCCGGCTCACAGAGCCGCCTTGACTTCCCACGGCAGCTGACGTGCCTCGTCTCCGTCGCGCACGAGCGCGCGCACGCAATCGCCTTGCCGCACGGCTTCATCGGCGACGAGTCGCCCGATGCTGCCGCTCGCGCCTGCGACACGCACGGTCGCAGGGGATTGTTATGTTGCCAATGATGCGACCGGAGGTCGTTCGGAAACAGTGGGCCGGACCGCATGCCCTGCTGAATCGGTTTCAATAATCAGCGCCGTTGCTTCCGTGGTGTGATCCGGATGGCATCTATGAACGCTTGCAGCGCCGGCGAGATCTGGCGCCGGCCCGGATAGTAGAGATGGAAGCCCGGGAAGGGCTGGCACCAATCAGCGAGCACACGCACCAGCGCGCCGGACTTGAGGTGCTCGAGCGCACGATCCTCGAGGACGTAACCAAGGCCGACGCCCGCCAGCGCGGCCTCGACCACCATGCCGCCGGCATCGAAGATGAGCGGGCCGTCCACTGCAACGTCCATCTTCTCGGCGCCTCGCTCGAACTCCCACTTGTAGAGCGTTCCCGCCGACGGCAGCCGCAAATTGATGCACCGATGCGAGCGCAGCTCGCGCGGCGCTTTCGGCACGCCATGCCGCTTCAGATAGCCAGGCGATGCAATGACGGCCATTCGCAGTGGCCCGCTCACGGGCACCGCGACGACGTCCTTCTCGAGCGATTCTCCGAGCCGGATACCCGCATCGAGCCGGCGCTCGACAATGTTCGTGAAGGCTTGCTCGATCAGCACCTCGACGACGATGTCCGGATAGGCCTCGACGAAGCCGGGCAGCGCCGGCGCGATTACGCGTCGTGCGGCTTCGCCGGGGGCGCTGATGCGAATGTGTCCACTCGGACGGCCCGACATCTTGCCGAGCTCTTCCACCGCAGTGGAGATCTCGTTGATCGCCGGGTTGAGGCGCTGCAAAAGTTTGTCGCCGGCCTGCGTCGTCGAAACGCTGCGCGTGCTGCGCGCGAGCAACTGCACGCCCAACTTTTCCTCCAGCCGGCGCATCGTATGGCTGAGGGCTGAAGGCGAAACGCCGAGGCGCGCGGCTGCGCGAGTGAAGCTCCGCTCTTCGGCGACGACAGCAAATGCCGCGAGGCTTCCCCAGTCTTCACGGTCCATTGCTGAAATGAACTCAAAAGGTCATGCGAATTATGCGCCTTTATTCAGCTAATGCGCGGGCGCATCATGGACGAAGGATGATCGAACGCGCATGGAGATGATGATGGAGAAGCGACAGCTCGGACGCAGCGGACTCGAAGTCTCGCCCATCGGATTTGGCTGCATGGGATTGAGCTACGGCTACGGCCCGGCCACGAGCAAGGAAGAGGGCATCAAACTGATCCACGCGGCCGTCGAGCGAGGCGTGACCTTGTTCGATACGGCCGAGGCATATGGCGCGGGCGCGAACGAGGAACTGGTTGGCGAGGCGCTGCAACCGGTTCGCGGTCGTGTGGTCATCGCGACCAAGTTCGGATTCCGCAACGGCGATGCGCAGGCCGGACTCGACAGCCGACCGGAGCGCATCCGCCAGGTTGCCGACGCGTCGCTGAAGCGCCTGCGCACCGACCGCATCGACCTTCTCTATCAGCACCGCGTCGATCCCGCCGTGCCCATCGAGGACGTCGCCGGCGCGGTCAAGGACTTGATCCGTGAAGGCAAGGTGAAGCACTTCGGGCTGTCCAAAGCGGGTGTCGACACCATTCGGCGAGCGCACGCGGTGCAGCCGGTGACCGCGGTGCAGAGCGAGTATTCGATGTGGTGGCGTGAACCTGAAGAGAAGGTGCTGCCGACACTCGAGGAGCTCGGCATCGGGTTCGTGCCGTTCAGCCCGTTGGGCAAGGGATTCCTGACCGGCGCGATCGACGAGAACACGAGGTTCGACAAGAACGACTTCCGCAACACGGTCCCGCGATTCACGCCGGAGGCGCGCCAGGCCAATCAAGTGCTTGTCGAAGTCCTGCGCGACCTCGCGAACCGCAAGCACGCGACTCCGGCGCAAATCGCACTCGCCTGGCTGCTGTCGCGCAAGCCGTGGATCGTTCCGATCCCGGGAACGACCAAGCTGCACCGGCTCGAGGAGAACGTCGGCGGTGCGTCGGTCGAGCTGACCTCCGATGACAGCGCGAACATCGACGAGGCGCTCTCGCAGATCAAGGTAACGGGGGATCGGTACTCGCCCGATCGACAAAAGCTCGTCGGACGCTGAAGCGCACAGCGCGATCGGAGGTCAACCCATGGAAGTGAAGAACACCAGGTCCGGGCCCACGTGGAAGGGTCCGGAGGAGTATTCCACGCGTACGGTGCAGATGGCGCCGCGGTTTGCCGGCACCGATCCGTCGCGCATGTCGCTCGTCATTGTTCGCCATCCATTCGCGCGGGCGATGAGGAAGCGTGCGGGATGGTCGCCGTGCGGCGTAGGCACATGATCGCTTCGCACGCGTTTCTCTTTGTGACGGTTGTGTGACGATCCTCGCGCGGCGATGCGCGCGTAGCTGCCTGCGGAGCGCCCCCGGTCGCATTGATCCGGCTCCACGCCGTCGATAGGCTCGTTCAACGCTGTGCGCGATCAGTGTGTCTGACGCTGGCGTCGTGGTGATCGAGCAAGACTTGGCGAATCGCATCGTGGCGATCGCGTAAGCCACCAAGCAATGCGCTCGCGCCTCACTTGGAGGATGCACGGCGGCGCGCAGCTTCGCGCGTGGCAGTCGTCGACATGGCGGTGGGTGCACTGGCGCGCAAATTGCTGAAGTCCCGCGTTCCGTCGCCTGGCTTTCTCCCATGAACACCGAATCAGCGACTTACGCCGACGACCTGGTGCACCGGATCGCCCGGTTTGAGCGGCTGACTGCCGTGTTTCAACCGGTTTTCGCGCTCAAGGACTGCTCGGTGATGGGGTTCGAGGGCCTCATTCGAGGCCCGGAGGGAACGACGCTGCACGCGCCCGCGGCGTTGTTCGATGCCGCGGAGCGCAGTGGAGTGCGAACGCAGCTCGAGCTCATGTCTGCACGGCGCGTGGTCCGGGAGTTCGCGTCGCATCGCTTCTCCGGCACGCTGCTCGTGAATCTGAGCTGCACCGCGTTGATCGCGGCCGAGGACAAGACCGGCCGCATGCTGAGCTTCCTCGACGATGCCGGCGTGTCGCCGAGCAGCGTCATGATCGAGCTCACCGAGCACGATCGGGTGCGCGACGTCACCGAGCTGGCGCGCGTACTCGAACCGCTGCGGCGGGCCGGTGTCGCGCTGGCGCTCGATGACTTCGGCGATGGGCACTCCAACCTGCGCTTATGGATGGAGCTGCATCCGCGCCTGGTCAAGATCGACAAGTTCTTCGTGCGCGGATTGGGCACCAACGGCGACAAGTTCGAGATCGTGCGCCTGCTCCAGCGCTTCGCCGAATCGTTCGGCACCGAGCTCGTCGCCGAAGGTATCGAGGACATCGCCGATCTCATCGCGGCGCGCGACCTCGGCATCTCGCTGGCGCAAGGATTCCTGCTCGCATACCCGGCATCGGTCCCCCGCATGTCGCTTGCCCCCGATGTGGCTGCGGTGCTGCGCTCCACCAAGCTCTCGGTGCCTCCCAACCGCGACAATCCGCGCACGCGGCTGCTCTTCGCGGGCGACCTGTCGTATGCCATACCGCCGGTGTCCGCCACGGTATCGGCGAATGCGCTGGCGCAAACGTTCGGGGCGCATCCCGATTGCCACGCGGTCGCCGTCGTCGAGGACGAACGTCCCATCGGCATCATCAATCGGCAGTCGTTCATGGACCGTTACGCGCAACCGTTCCAGCGCGAGATTTACGGACGCAAGAGCTGCGCGCACTTCATGTCCGAAGCGCCGCTGGTCGTCGACCGGCGCACTCCATTGGAAGCGCTTCGGGCGATCCTCGCCGGCGAGGACCAGCGTTACCTTCGCGACGGCTTCATCGTCAGCGACAACGGTCGTTACGTCGGCCTCGCGTCGGGCGAGACGCTGGTGCGAGCGGTCACCGAACTGCGCATCGAAGCAGCGCGCTACGCCAACCCGCTCACGTTCCTGCCCGGCAATATCCCGATCACCCAGCACCTCGAGCGCTTGCTGGCGAAGCGGGTTGCGTTCGCGGCGTGCTACGCCGATCTCAATCACTTCAAGCCGTTCAACGATCAATACGGCTACTGGCGCGGCGACGAGGTCATCTGTCTCGCGGGCAAGATCCTCGGGCAGCGCTGCGATCCGCTGGTCGACTTCATCGGCCACGTCGGCGGCGATGACTTCTTTCTCATCATGCAAAGCGACGACTGGCGCGATCGATGCCTCGCAGCCATCGCCCAATTCAACGAGCGGGTGCGTTCGCACTTTCCTGCACGGGAGGTCGAGGCGGGCGGTTTCTGGGGTGAGGATCGCAAAGGCGCACGCTACTTCTTCCCGCTCACGACGATCTCGATGGGTGTGGTCATGGTGGACCCGGAGGACACGTTGCAAGCCGACGACATCGCTTCGGCAGCCGGCGCCATGAAACGAAGAGCCAAGACGCGCGACGAAGGACTGTGCGTGTCGACGATCGCGGCGGTGCGTGCGTCCGGTCTTCTTCCGGCGCAGGGCGGGGGCCTGGAGCAGGAACTGCGCGCGTGAACCGCTCGCGCGAGCGAGCCGATGCGCGGCCTGTCGATTGTCACGAAGCCTCGGAGGTTTCCGGGCCGGGCGCTATGACGACGCGCCCGCGCCGTTTTAGTTCGCAACGCATGTCGCCAGACATGGCGTTGACATCCCCCTTGGCTCGCATTTCAGGCAAGCCCGGCGTGCTCTCTGGTCGCCGTCGCCGAATGCGCTTTCTCGCGCATGGCTAGCTCATCTCGACGCTGCAGAAGGATCCGGAAAGCGAGTCCGTGGGTGATCAACAGCAACGGGACCACGACCGTCGGAATGAAGTAGGTGGCTCCCAACTGCCCCGGCAGGAGACTCGCACCATTGGCTTGGTAGAACGCGTTCAGCAGATCGACCGAGCCCCAGAGATTGAAGATCCAGGCGATGGCGATTCCGCCGCGGCGTCTCAGCGATAGCAGCGCAAGCAACGCGAGCGTCGCCGCAGCGATGTCCCCATAGGCGGCCGATCGCGCGAACGCAGAGGGCAGATCGGGCGATACGACGCCGGGCATGAGGAATGCCAGGCCGATGAAGCGAAAGCTGTGGAGGATCAGCAGAGGTCGCAACGCATCGACGCGTGGCCGCACGCGCAGCGCCGGCCAGATATATCGTGAAGTGACGATGCCCCATGCGATGAAGCTGAAGGCGATGCTCAGAAAGAACCACAGTTGGAGCAGCATGAATTCTCCCGTAATCGATTTCGGGGTGCAGGTAGCGACGTGCTTCAGTCGCGGGTCATCACCGCGGAGAGCAGACCCAGGCGATTTTCGCGGAGGTTACGTGCGAGGTTGGCTGCGAGCGTCGCGAAGTCCGGACCCATGACCAAGGCGAGACTCGGTCCGCTCGGCCGCGGTCCGGCGAGGGTTGCGTTGAACCAGTCGGCGGCGAGTTGCGTATCGTCGCGCCATACGATGGGCTTGAACCCGGCCCGCTCGAGCGCCGCGCGGGTGTCGGCCTCGCTCAACAAGAAGCTCGCCGAAGCCTCGCGCGCCCAGGGAACCGGATAGATGACCTGTCCGTCGCGCAGCACAAGATCGTAGGTCGCGAATCGCCCGCCCGGCGCCAGCACCCGTCGAGTCTCGATGTAGAGGGCGGCGCGGTCCTCGATGTTCATCGCCACGTGTTGCAGAAACACGGCGTCGAACGCACCGTCCTCGAAAGGAAGATGCAAGGCGTTCCCGACCCGGAATGTCATGCGCTCTGACAACCCACAGCGCTGCGTCAGATAGACGGCGGCGGCAATGAAGTCACGGCTGAGATCGACCCCCGTCACGTGGCATCCGAACGTCGCGGCGATATGGCGCGCGGGTCCGCCGAGGCCGCAACCGACATCCAGAACGCGGTTCGACGCGTCGAGGCCCGCGGCCGCGGCGAGT
>DATKLH010000528.1:0-4903 GCA_035542515.1 Casimicrobiaceae bacterium | reverse complement strand
GGCGATCGAGCGATCGGGCAGGGCGAAGCGCGGCATGGACATTGCACACTAGATCTTGAACGACTCCATCGCTTCGGGTGCAAAGAGCTCCTCGGGCGCGAGCAACCGCTCCGAGAGTCCCTGTTCGTGGTGGTAGCGGAGAAATGTCTCCAGGGTCCTGCGGTTGCCTGCGAACCCGTACGACCAGTAATCGTCACCCATCAGCGCGCGTGTCTCCTCGACGTGCGCGGTGAGCCACGGCAGCATCGCCTTGAGCGCGGCGGTGACGTACAGGTCGTCGTAGGTGCGCTTCTGCGCTTCGACGAACGCCTTGTAGAGCGACTGCGCGACCCATCGGTTCTGTTCGTACACCTCGCGCCGGATCACCACCGTATGCATGATGGGAAAGATGCCGGTATCACGGAAGTACTGCTGCTCGACGCTCTTGTAGTCGGGGAACAGGCGCCTGACGTCCTGCGGCCGGGTCCTGAATGTCGACGGCATGCGCGCGGTGTGCAGCGCGTCGATGTCGCCGTCCGCGAGCATCTGGGCAAGGGTCTGGGTCTCGCCGATGGCATGCACCTTAATGCTCGGCGGCAGGTCGAGCTTCTGCTTCTCCGAGCGCCCGGGCTCCTCTTCTCCGCCCGTGTAGTAGGTCACGCTGTCCGCGCGGACCCCGTGATGATCGGAAAGGATCCCACGTATCCACACCGGCGCGGTCATCTGGAATTCCGGCGTGCCCACGCGCTTGCCGATCAGGTCCTTCGGTTCCCTGATGCCTGCGCGCGCGTTGACGAAGATGCACGAATGCCGGAAGAAGCGCGACGGAAAGATCGGGATGGCCACGAACGGTCGTGGCTCGCGGAACATCGATACCGTGTACGACGACAGCGACATCTCCGCCACGTCGAATTCCCGGTGACGGATCATGCGAAAGAATGTCTCCTCGACCGGCAGGTTCAGATAGGTGAGCTCGATCCCATCGGGCTGTACCGACCCGTCCATCAGGGCGCGGGTACGATCGTAGTTCCAGCACGCCAGCGAAAGCCTCAACTTCGACACGCGTTCCTCCCGACCGCGATGCGGTTCCCCGATTGGTATTTGTCAGGATCCGATGTTGTTCATGCGCGCGTGGCATACGCGTGAAGAGCGCGCGACGCGCATCCGACGGGCCGCGCGAACGGCCGGTCGGATGGCAATCGTATCGCGACCGCCCTCGCGCGGCGGCCGGCACGGCGCACGCCGGTTCAGGCTTCGTACTTGAACGAAAGCTGTACCCGCGCGCGGAAGGCGACCACCTTGCCGTTGTCGACTCTCACATCGAGTCGAGTGACCTCGGCGATGCGGAGGTCGCGCAGCGACTGCGATGCAGTCTCCACGGCGTTGCGCGCCGCCTCCTCCCACGACACACCGCTGCTGCCGACCACGTCGATGACACGATAAACGCCGTCAGCGGCTGAAGCTTTCGTCTTCGCACCCTTCGCCATGCTTTCCTCCGAGTCTGTGGGAAAGTGAACGGGCTGCTGCTTTGCAGGCCCGTCGCCGGCCGGATCGCACGCGTCCATCGGGCGGCTGGTCCAAGCCTGCTGCAATGGTGCTCGCATTGACGATTCCCGTCACGACTCTGTCGTCGGTTTCTGCCAATGACGCTCCGGCCCGCTCGGTTGCCGCTCGGCGCCCGGCGAGCTACCGTTGCGAACCTCGATGTCGGGAACGGGTCGGAGCCATGCGCCTTGCGTGCGAGAGAACCCTCCATGCCCTCCGTATGTCATTAGAACCGATCGCATGACCACGCGTCGCCGTTTCCTTGGCGGTTGCACAGGAGCCATCGCGACGTTGGGTGTCGCCGCCTGGTTGCCCACCGCCGCTCGAAGCGCAACTCCGCAGCCGTCCAACGGTCAGGGGACCGGATTGTTCGGCTCGCCCTCGCCGGCGACGTCGAGTGCGACGCGAGTCACCATTGCGCGCGACGGCCGGACCTTCGCGACGTTGCAGGCCGCTGTCAATCAAGGCGGCACGATCGAGCTCTCCGCGGGCGAACTCGACGGCCTTGCCGCATGTGCCTTCACGAGCCGTCCGATCCGCATCGTCGGGGCGGGCACGACGCTGCACGCCCGAGGCATCGCCGACAAGGGCATCATCATCGTCAACGGCGACACGACGCTGGAGGACATTGCCATCGCAGGCGCTCGATCCACCGTGCGCAATGGGGCGGGGGTGCGCCATCAGGCAGGCACGCTGCTGTTGCGCAAAGTAAAGCTTCAGGACAACGAAAACGGCTTGCTCGGACCGCCCGCCAGCGCGCACGCGCCGCTGCTGGACCTCGATGAGTGCGAGGTCGATGGGAATGGCGACGGCAGCGGCTATTCGCACGGTCTCTACGTCGGAAACGTGATGCGGTTCGTGTGCCGTCGATCCCGCTTCCATGCCACCGCGGTAGGTCATCACATCAAATCGCGTGCGCATGCCTCCACGATCGAGCACTGCGAGATCGGGACCGACTTCGATGGCACGGAGTCGTACAACATCGATGCTCCGCAAGCCGGCGAGGTGGCGGTGGTCGATTGCGTGCTGCGTCAGGGTCCGCGGACTGCGAATCCCGCGATGCTGCATTACGGAGGCGAGATCAACGTGCACTCGCCGCGGGCTTTACGCATCGTTCGCTGCAGGTTCGAATCGAAGGCAGGCGGCACCGCTATCCGCAACGTGCTGCCGGACGTGGTCGCCGAGATCGTCGATTGCGAGTTCATCGGTGTGGATCGAGCGGTGTTCGGCCGTTACACCATGCGCGGTTGCCGGTTGAATGCAGAGGCGCTGCCCGATCGCAGCTAGACAGAGACGGGACTATCGGGCCGCTCCCATATCGCGAGCGACGCGACGAATCCGGGCGGTGCTTCGAGCGCGAAGAGCGCGAAGTCGCGCGGACAGTACGGAGCCGGCCCCGCGATCAACCGTGGCATGGGTTCGAGCGCTACGGTCAGCCTGGAAAACGGCGCGGCGAGCGCGTCGCCAGTGGCCTTGCTGAGCGCTTCCTTGCAAGTCCAGAGGCGGAGCACCCTTGCACGCGCCTGGTCGACATCGAGCGATGCGAACGGCGCGCGTTCGTTCGCGCTCATGAATTTGCGCAGGATGTCGCTGGTTCGGATCTGCCGTTGTTCCGGCTCGATGTCGACGCCGACGCGCGCGTTCTCTGCGATGGCGAACACCGCAGTACCTCCGGTGTGCGAGACGTTGAAGTCGATCCCCGCGCTGGATCGAAGGTGCGGTCGTTGCATCGCGTCGCAGCCGATGGCGATGCGATCCGGCGCCATTCCCGCGCGCGATGCGAGCAGCAGCCGCAGGCTTGCGCGTCCGACGGTATAGCGATCGCGCAGCAACGGGCTGCCAAAGCGTTCCATGCGCGCTCGCTCGCCAGGTGACAGCAGGGTCGCGAGCCGATCGGTTTCCTCGCGAGGAAGATCGAGCCGGCACCAGTGCAGCGTCACCCGCGCACGCGGCGACGGAAGCGCCATCAGAGCGTGCTCGCGCGGCGTCGCATTGCCCGATGGATCGTTTCGGTCTAAGCTCACGGCCGCTTTTTACCACCTCCGCCGTGACTGCACCCTCCGCGCGCCCTACCGGTGATCGATGCGCCTGCTGCTGAGGTCGCTTGCGCGCTGGCCGCTATGGGCGCTCTATGGGCTCGGCGCGGTCATCTACTTCATCGCGTTTCGCATTCTGCGCTGGCACGTAGCGCTGGCGTCGCGCAATCTTGCCAACGCGTTTCCCGAGAAGAGCGACGCGGAGCGCGCCGCGATCCTGAAGGAGAGCTACTGGAATCTGGGTCAAACCCTGGGCGAAGCATTCTGGGGATTTCGCGCGCCCAGCGAGGAGTTGCGCCGCCGCGTGGTGATCGAGAACAGGGAGCCGGTTCTGCGCTATGCCGCCGAGAAGCGCTCGGTCATCCTCCTCACTGCACATATGTGCAACTGGGAATGGTTGCTCCAGGCCGGTGGCGCGGAGCTGGGCTTCCCGATCGACGTGGTTTACAAGCCGATACGGCTGGCCAGCGTCGATGAGTTCTTCCGGGAAGCGCGGAGCCGGTTTGGCGGCAAGCCGATCACGATCGATCGCTTCGTGTACGAGCTGATGCGACGCGCGAGCGAGGCGCGCGCCTACGCGCTGGTCGCGGACCAGACGCCGGTCCGCAAGGCGGACAAGCATTGGACGCGATTTCTCAACCAGGACACCGCGTTCTACGTCGGTGCCGACAAGATCGCGCGCTTTCTGGACGCCCCGGTCGTGTACGTCGCCATGCGCCGGGTTCGTCGCGGCTATTACGCGGCCCGTATCCACGTCCTCGCGGAGCCGCCATACGACGCCGACCTCGAGCCGCCGCTGATCGAGAGGTATGCGCGCCGTCTCGAGGACGAAATCCGCGCGCATCCTGCCGACTGGCTGTGGGTGCACAACAAGTGGAAGTACGCCAAGGGCGCCGACGAATAGGCTCGCCGCTCGGCTCCAGCGCCGACGATCTCGGACTCAGTTTGCTGGTCCCAAGGTCGTTTTATAGGGTTCCGATCGCCGCTTCGGGTGGCGGCTTCGAGCGCCGATCATCGTGCCTCGGTCGAAGGAACACAGCTGCGTGCAGGGTACGGCTCGCGGTCGAAAACGCTTGCGTTGGCGGCGTCGGAAACGTAAAATTCCGCCTCTCTGCTGACGAACATCCGCGGCAGCACTCCCTTGAAGCAGTAGCGCGACAAGGGGCGCGGTCGCTCTTGCAAAAGAGTGTCGTTCGGGGCTCGTCGGCCTGTTCTTTAACAATTAGCAATCGATAGGTGTGGGTGCTGTGGTGGAGGCGCCCGCGCGATCGAGGACGCGTTTTAGCGGCTGGGCCTTTGGGTCCAAGTGCGCGGGGCGGCGGTCGCGGTTGCGGGGCTCCAAG
>DATKLH010000527.1:0-7897 GCA_035542515.1 Casimicrobiaceae bacterium | reverse complement strand
GAGATTGCATCCGCGCTTCGTCTTACCGACACGGGCCGTAGCGAGTTGTCCAAGCGTTTGCGTAGGCAGTCGCGTGCACGCGCGCTGTTTGCGCGGCTCGCCGATTCACGGGATGGTTGGACGCCCGAGCAGGTCGATGCCGCGAGCGCCGAGGAGCGCCGTTTGCTGCGCTCGTGGCGCAACGCCGGCTGGCTCGAATCGACCACGGTGCATCCCGCGCCGCGTCGCGACGTTCTCAATGCCGAGCAGGAGGGGGCGGCGCGGGAGATCGCCTCCGCAACGCGTTTCGCCGCGTTTCTCCTTCAAGGGGTCACCGGCAGCGGCAAGACGGCGGTGTATCTCGACGCCGCCGCGCGGACCATCGCGCGCGGTGGCCAGGTATTGATGCTGGTGCCCGAGATCAACCTCACGCCGCAGTTCGAGTCGCGCGTGCGCGCCGCATTGCCCGACGCCACGACCGTTTCGTTGCATAGCGGACTGGCCGACGGTGAACGTCGCACCGCATGGGAGGACGCCGCGTCGGGTCGTGCGAGCGTCGTCCTGGGCACGCGCCTCGCGGTTTTCGCACCGTTGCCGCGGCTCGCGCTCGTCGTCGTCGACGAGGAGCACGATGCCTCGTACAAGCAGCAGGACGGCGTGCGTTATCACGCCCGCGACATCGCGCTGTTTCGCGCGCACCACCGCAACGTGCCGGTCGTACTCGGCAGCGCGACGCCATCGCTCGAGTCGTGGGCACATGCCCATGCGGGCCGCTATCGTCACTTGCGCCTGAGCCAACGCGCGGACCCGGACGCCGCGATGCCCGCCGTCCGCTTCGTTCCCGATCGTGACGCGCGTCGGCAGGAAGGTCTTTCCGAAGCGATGATCGACGCACTCGCCCGCTGCGTCGCACGTGGCGAACAGGCGCTCGTGTTCGTGAATCGGCGCGGGTTCGCGCCGTCGTACAAGTGTTGTGCGTGCGGCTGGGAGGCCGGATGTCCGCGATGCTCCGCGCGGCTTACGGTCCATCGCGACGCACGCGAACTGCGTTGTCATCACTGCGGGCACGCGACGAAGTTGCTGCCGGCGTGTCCGGAGTGCGGCAACGTCGATCTCCTGCCGCAAGGATTCGGAACCCAGCGGCTGGAGCGAGCGCTTGCCAAAGCGTTCCCGTCGGCGCGAATCGCGCGGGTCGATCGCGACACCACGCGAGCGCGCGGCGCGTTCGCGGCGATGCGCGACAAGGTCGAAGCACGCGAGCTCGACATCCTGGTCGGCACGCAGATGCTCGCGAAGGGCCATGATTTTCCCCGTCTCACACTGGTCGGCGTGCTGGGCGCGGACAACGCGCTGTACAGCGCCGATTTTCGAGCCACCGAGCGCGCGGCGGCGCTGCTGATGCAGGTGACCGGTCGCGCCGGGCGTGCCGGCTTGCGCGGCGAGGCGATCATCCAGACCGATTTTGCGCAGCACCCCGTGTTCAAGGCGGTGGCCGACCACGATTACGATGCACTTGCGCGTGCACTGCTGGCGGAGCGCCGCGCCGCGAATCTGCCACCCGTGACGCACGCCGCGCTGCTCGAGGCCCAGGCGCATGATCGCGGCGCCGTCGACCGATTCCTCGCGTGGGCGCATCGTGCAGCGCATGAGGTGCTGGACGCGTCATCCGCCGTGGAGGTTTTTCCGCCTGTTCCCGCGCTGATGGCCAAGCGCGCCGGATTCGAGCGAGGGCAGGTGCTGGCGCACTCGACCCGCAGAGCGGAGTTGCAACGTTTCCTGACTCAATGGCGCGGTCTGCTCTCGGCGCGTCGCCACGCCCGCGTACGTTGGGCGATCGATGTGGACCCCGCGTCGTTCTGATGGGTGCGCTGCACTATAATTCAACGTTTTGTCGACGCTGAGCCGGAATGTCGGACGTCAAGACCGCGATCGAGGATATGCTGAGGGAAGTCATTACGCAGCGTGTTCCCGCTGCGCGCGATGTCCCGATCGTGGTGGAACGCCCGAAATCGGCGGAGCACGGGGACTACGCCACCGCCGTCGCGCTCGTATGCGCGAAGCTGGCCAAGCAAAATCCGCGGGCCTTTGCCGCCACGATCGTGCCGCCCGCCTCGGAGCGCCTGCGCGCCCTGGGCCTGATCGACGAAGAACCGGAAGTCGCGGGTCCCGGATTCATCAACTTCCGACTCAAGGCATCCGCGCGCCAGTCGGTCGTTCGCGACATTCTGGCGCTCGGCGAACGCTATGGTCGCAGCGAGGCGCATCGCGGCGAGCGCGTCGTGGTCGAGTTCGTGTCGGCCAATCCGACGGGTCCGCTGCATGTAGGGCACGGACGGCAGGCCGCGCTCGGCGACGCGATCAGCACGCTGCTCGAATGGCAGGGCTACGCGGTTACACGCGAGTTCTATTACAACGACGCGGGCCAGCAGATCCACAACCTCGCCGTGTCGGTGCGCGCACGCGCCAAGGAGATCCTTGGCGAGTCGGGCGAATTTCCCGAGGACGGCTATCGGGGCGAATACATTCGCGAGCTCGCGCAACGCTACCTCGAGGAGGTCGGGCACGACCTCTCGGACATCGAGGCCATTCGCCGCTTCGCGGTGGCGGAGCTGCGCACCGAACAGGACCGCGACCTTCAGGCCTTCGGCGTTCGCTTCGACAACTACTACCTCGAAAGCTCGCTGTACACCGACGGCCGCGTCGAGCGCACCGTCGAGCGGCTCGCCGCTTCGGGCCACACCTACGAGGACGAAGGCGCGCTGTGGCTGCGCACCACCGCGTTCGGCGACGACAAGGACCGGGTGATGCGCAAATCCGATGGCGGATACACCTACTTCGTCCCCGACGTCGCCTATCACATCACCAAGTACGAGCGCGGCTTTCCCAAGGCCATCAACGTGCAGGGTGCCGATCATCACAGCACGGTCACTCGCGTGCGAGCCGGATTGCAGGCGGTGGAGATGGGCATCCCCAAGGGTTACCCCGACTACGTCCTGCACAAGATGGTGACGGTGATGCGCAGCGGCGAGGAGGTCAAGATCAGCAAACGCGCGGGCAGTTACGTGACCCTGCGCGATCTGGTCGACGAGGTGGGGCGCGATGCGGTGCGCTTCTTCCTCGTATCGCGCAAGGCGGATACGGAATTCGTCTTCGACATCGACCTCGCGCGATCGCAGTCCGAGGAGAACCCCGTCTACTACGTGCAGTACGCGCATGCGCGCGTGTGCTCGGTGTTGAAGCAGGCCGGCATTTCGCTGGACGCGGCCGCCGCGCGACTCGCCGAGGTCGATCTCGCGCCGCTGCAAAGCCCTTATGAGGTGGCGCTGCTGCGCCGTCTTGCCGACTTTCCCGGCGAGATCGCGACCGCGGCGCGCGAGCTTGCACCGCACCAGGTGACTTTTTACCTCAAGGACTTAGCGCAGGAATTCCACAGTTACTATAATGCCGAGCGCTTCCTCGTCGACGACGAGCGCGTCAAGCGCGCGCGACTCGCCCTGGTGATCGCCACCGGACAAGTGTTGCGCAACGGGCTGCGCGTGCTGGGCATCGCGGCGCCGGAGCAGATGTAGCTTCACAGCAGCGAAGGCAGCCATTCATGACCCGCACCTCGACTTCAGCGCGGCCCGGCACGACGCGTTTCGCATCGCCGCGCCGCCGCGGCGCGGGCAACATCGTCATCGGCATCTTCATCGGCCTGATCGCCGGCCTCGCGCTCGCAGCCGGCGTTGCGTATTGGTTGATGAAGAACAATCCGGCCATCCAGGTCCCTTCGCTCACCAAGGACAACCGCGAGCCGGCACGCACCGCGAAAGGCGACACCGCGGACAAGCCGCGCTTCGATTTCTACAAGATCCTGCCGGGCGTGGAAGAGCCGAAGGTGCGTCCGGATGCGAAGGCGCCGCCCTCGGGCGATCGGGCTGTAGTCGAGCAGTCGCGCGAAAGACCAGCCGACAAGAGCGTCACGTCCCCGCCCGAGGCCCCATCGAAGTCCGCGCCCGAGAAGATGGCGAGCGCCGAACGGCCTGCCGGCGCCAAGCCCGGCGACAAGTTCTGGTTGCAGGCGGGATCATTCGGCGCCGCCGCAGACGCCGAAAACCTCAAGGCCCGCCTGGCTCTGGACGGATGGGAAGCGATCGTGCAGGAAGGACAGGTCCCCGACAAGGGAACGCGCTATCGTGTGCGCCTCGGTCCCTACGACAACACCGACGAGCTCAACCGGATGCGCAACGAGCTCGCCAAGCGCGGCTTCGACGTCGCGGTGATCAAGTACTGACGTACGGCGGTTGCTTCGCTGCCGTACGGTCGAGCCGGTCCGGAACTCGCGGTCGTCCGACTCGTACCAATACGCGTTTATCGGCCATACAACCTTCACAGGAGCCTTGAAGATGAGCCTGTTCGCATCCCTTCTGCACAAGCCGGGCCGCTCGTTTGCCATGGCACTGATCGCCGGTTGTGCGCTGGCGATCGGTGCGGCAGGCGCTTCGGCGGAACTCGTGCAGGGCAAGAATTACGATCGCGTCAAGAATCCGCAACCCACCGAGTCGGGCAAGAAGATCGAAGTGCTCGAGTTCTTCTCCTATGGTTGCCCGCATTGCGCCGAGCTCGAGCCGTTCCTCGAGACTTGGCTTGCCAAGCTCCCGCCGGACGTCGAGTTCCATCGCGTGCCCGTGGCCTTCCAGGATCGCTGGGTTCCGCTCGGGAAGATCTACTACACCCTCGACGTGCTCGGTGAGGAACGGAAGCTGTCGCCAGAGGTCTTCCAGGCGATCCATCAACAGGGCAAATCGATGTGGAACGACAAGACGTTCTTCGACTGGGCCGCGAGCAAGGGCATCGATCGCAAGAAGGCCGAGGACACGTTCAACTCGTTCGCGATCCAGGGCAAGATGAATCGGGCGCGACAGCTCGCGCAGGCGTACAACATCCAGTCGGTGCCCACGGTGGTGATCGACGGCAAGTTCATCACCTCGTCCGATCGCGTCGGAACGCATTCGGCGCTTCCTGCCGCCATCGACGAGTTGATCGTCAAGGCGCGGGCGGAGAGGCCGAAAGGCTAGCAAAGGCGAACAGCGTGGTTAGTAGTTGGTGGTTAGGGTGCCTCTGCGCAACGCTTTGGCGGATTCAGTATTCACAGCGTGCGTCGAAGGCACACTAACTGCCAACGGCCATCTACTAGCTACGCCTTGCATGCATTTGTCACGTGCGGGTCTTCATCACCGGCGCATCATCGGGCCTCGGCGAGGCGCTCGCACGTCATTACGCGGCGCTGGGCGCGACGCTCGGTCTCGCCGCGCGCCGGGCCGATGAGCTCGAGCGTCTTTCGCGCGCGCTCGCACCGGCCTCGGTCGCGACCTATGCAGTCGACGTGCGCGATGCGCAAGCGCTCGCGTCGGCGGGTCGCGACTTCATCGCGCGGTTTGGAACACCCGACATCGTCATCGCCAATGCCGGCGTGTCGCGTGGCACGCTGACCGAGCACGCCGAGGACGTCGCCGAGTTCCGGGCGGTCTTCGAAACCAATGTGCTGGGACTGGTCCACACCTTCCAGCCGTTTGTCGATGCGATGCGCAAGGCGCACCGCGGCGTTCTCGCCGGTATCGCAAGCGTCGCGGGATTTCGCGGGCTTCCCGGTTCCGGCGCGTACTCCGCCTCCAAGGCCGCAGCGATCGTGTATCTGGAGAGCCTGCGCGTGGAGATGGCAGGCAGCGGCGTTGCGGTGGTCACGATCTGCCCGGGTTACATCGCCACGCCGATGACTGCGCGCAATCCCTATCGCATGCCTTTCCTGATGCGACCCGAGCGTGCGGCGGCGCAGATCGCTCGGGCGATCGCGAAGCGCAAGCGCTTTCAGGTGCTGCCCTGGCCGATGTCGTTTGCGAGCTTCGTGCTGCGACGCCTTCCGCGACCGCTCTACGACACGCTATTCGCGCGTGCGCCGCGCAAGCCGCGTCGTGCGTCATGACCGCGACGCGTGCATCCAGTGGCGGGGATCCACTCGTCGATTGGGCCGGTATGCGTCATGAGCAAGCGCCTGGCGCCGCGCGGATCGCGTGCCTGGTTCCCAGCATCACGGAGACATTGTTCGCGTTGGGCCTGGGCGAGCGCATCGTGGCGCGCACCGGTTTTTGCGTGCATCCACGCACCTCGGTAGGCAGCGTGCCCAAGATCGGCGGCACCAAGGACGTCGATCTGGACCGGTTGCGGGCGAGCGCGCCGACGCATCTCATCGTCAACGTCGACGAGAATCGCAAGGAGGTTGTCGAGCTTGCGCGAGCATTCGTACCGCACGTGATCGTCACGCATCCGATCGTGCCCGAAGACAACCCGAGGCTGTATCGACTCCTCGGAGCGATCTTCGCCTGCAGCGATCACGCGGAGCGCCTGGCGAGCGACTTCGATGACGCGCTTGCGTTCGCGCAGGACACCACGCAGGCGCTGCAACGCGAGAGCGTGCTCTACCTCATCTGGCGCAAGCCATGGATGACCGTGTCGCGTCCGACTTACGTTGCGGCGACGCTTGCGCGTGTCGGCATGGACACGCTCCCCGCGACGAGCGAGCGTCGCTATCCGGTGGTCGCGGACGACGATCGGGCGTGGCGCGATGCGCAACGCATCCTGCTTTCGACCGAGCCGTATGCGTTCCGGGCGCGCGATGCGGAGGACCTACAGCGCGCGAAGGGTCGACCGACGCACTTGATCGATGGCGAATGGACCTCGTGGTATGGCGTGCGCGCGATCGAAGGTCTTCGTGCTCTCGCAGCGTGGCGTCGCGGCTGACGCGTTGACAACCGAACGGTAACGGCGCCTCGACCCCTGCCCGACCGCGACAGGGTTCCGCTGCGACGCGTCTCGCGGTGCAATGTTCGATCGGGCGGATCGGCCTGCGTTTGGTCCCGTGTGCTGATCTGGTTCTGCGCCGCGCCGGCGCGCTCCTTCCGGGAACTCCGTACGCGAATTGTCAGGGTTTCCCGACAGCCTTCTTCGCGCGAGCCGCTCTAGATTCGAAGTTGGCTCGCCATCGCCGTTGCCGATCCCGGGCACCCGGACGCCTGCGCGAGACCAAAGAGGAGGGCTCGCATGAATCCATCGTCAACCACCGCGCGACCGGACGCCAGTCGCTGGACGCAGCTCGTCATCGGCATCATCTGCATGGTGATGATCGCCAACCTGCAGTACGGGTGGACGCTATTCGTCAACCCGATCGACCAGAAGTACCACTGGGGTCGGGCCGCGATCCAGGTCGCGTTCAGCATCTTCGTTGCGACCGAGACCTGGCTGGTTCCCGTCGAGGGCTGGTTCGTGGACCGGTTCGGGCCGCGCATCGTGGTCGCGTTCGGCGGCATCCTCGTCGCGATCGCTTGGGTCATCAATTCCAACGCGTCGACACTTCCGATGCTCTATCTCGGCGGCGCCATCTCCGGGATCGGCGCGGGAGCCGTTTACGGTACTTGCGTCGGCAATGCGCTCAAGTGGTTTGCGGACCGCCGCGGCCTTGCTGCAGGCCTTACCGCAGCAGGTTTCGGTGCAGGCGCGGCGCTCACCGTCATTCCGATCCGGCACGTGATCGCCACGGCCGGCTACGAAACAGCGTTCCTGTGGTTCGGATTGGTTCAGGGCGGCGTGGTGCTCGTCGTCTCACAGTTCCTGCGCGCGCCATCCGCAGGCGCGGTCATCCAGGCGGCCGCGGCGAAGGTCGCGCAGACCGTGCGCGATTTCTCGCCGACCCAGGTCCTGAAGACACCGACCTTCTGGGTGATGTACGTGATGTTCGTCGGCGTCGCCGCCGGCGGTCTCATGGCAACCGCGCAGGTCGCGCCGATCGCCAAGGACTACGGACTCGCCGACACGCAGATGGACCTGCTGTTCTTCACCGCGACGACGCTCACCGTCGCGCTGGTCGTCGACAACATCCTCAATG
>DATKLH010000526.1:0-8177 GCA_035542515.1 Casimicrobiaceae bacterium | reverse complement strand
GGAAGACCGGGCACTCGCTCATCAAGTCCAAGATGAAGGAGACCGGCGCCGCTCTGGCCGGCGAGATGAGCGGCCACACCTTCTTCGGCGAGCGCTGGTACGGATTCGACGACGGCCTGTATGCCGGTGCGCGCCTGCTCGAGATCCTCTCGCACGAGCAGGATGCGGGGCGGGTGCTCGAGACGTTGCCCGATGCGCTTTCGACACCCGAGCTGCACATCGCGTGCGCCGAAGGCGAGCAGCATTCGCTCATTCGCAAGCTGCAACAGGAGGCGCGCTTTGCCGGTGCCGAGGATGTGATCCGCATCGACGGCCTGCGCGTCGAGTACCGTGACGGCTTCGGGCTCGCTCGCGCCTCGAACACGACACCGGTCATCGTGCTGCGCTTCGAAGCCGACAACGAAGCCGCGATGCAACGGATCCAGCGCGACTTCCGCGCCGTCCTGTCGCAAGCCAAGCCCGGCATTCAACTGCCGTTCTGACCAGCCGTGGTCACCCTTGCGGACATCGAAGCGGCGCGCAAGCGCATCGCGAGCGGGATCTATGTCTCGCCGTGCGTGGAATCGATTCCGTTGTCGAACCTGACCGGCGCGCACATCTACTGCAAGCTCGACTACCTGCAGCGCACCGGCAGCTTCAAGGAGCGCGGTGCGCGCAATGCGCTTCTGCTGCTATCGCCGGAACAGCGCGCTCGCGGCATCATCGCAGCGTCGGCCGGCAACCATGCGCAGGGACTCGCCTATCACGGCAGCCTGCTCGGCGTCCCGGTGACGGTGGTCATGCCGAGCTTCGCACCGTTGATCAAGGTGACCAACTGTCGCGAGCTTGGCGCCCGCGTGATCCTGCACGGCAACGATCTATCGCACGCTCGCGCCGAAGCGGAGCGCATCGCGCTTGCCGAAGGCCTTACGTTCATCCATCCCTACGACGACGATGCCGTCATCGCCGGACAGGGCACGATCGCCCTCGAGATCCTCGAGCAGACGCCCGACGTCGAGGCGATCGTCGTTCCGGTCGGTGGAGGCGGCTTGCTGTCGGGCATCGCCGTCGCGGTCAAGGCCAAGCGACCCGACGTGCGACTCATCGCCGTGCAGCCGGAGCGCGCAGCCTGCCTCGCAGCCGCGATCAGTGCTCACAAGCCGGTCGTCATCGACGTCGCACCGACCCTCGCCGACGGGCTTGCCGTGTCCCTCCTGGGCACGCGAGCCTTCGAAATCCTCGCGCATGCGCTCGATCAGGTCGTCGCCGTCGACGAAGCGGCCATCGCGCTCGCCGTGCTGCGCCTCATCGAGCTCGAGAAGAGCGTCGTCGAAGGGGCCGGCGCGGCGCCGCTTGCGGCATTCATCTCCGGCAAGCTGCCGCAACTCAAGGGCAAGCGCGTGGTGCTGATGCTGGCCGGCGGCAACATCGACATCACGATGCTCGATCGCGTCATCGAGGTCGGCCTGGTCGCCGATGGACGCCTCGCGCGTTTGACCGTCTCGATCAGCGATCGCCCCGGTGGCCTCGCGCGGCTCGCCCAGGTCATCGCATCGACCGGCGCATCGATCAAGGAAATCGTGCACGATCGCGCCTTCGCGGGGCCCGATCTGTCGGAGGTGCGCGTGGTGTGCGTGGTGGAAACCACCGGTCACGAACACGTCGCGGCGCTGCATCGGGCGCTCGACCAGGCGAAGGTCCGCGTCGTCGCGTAGAAGGCCGTCCCGGGCGCGCCTGCGCGCTCTAGTAGCGGATGCCCAACCGCCGGTAGAGATCGGCGAGTAGCCAGAGCGGACCGATCAAGAGGAACTTCAGATCCTCGGAGAACGACGGCTTGCGGCCTTCGATGGCGTGTCCGATGAATTGCCCGACCCATGCGCCGACGAACACGATCGCCGCCGCGATCCAGGTGTTCGCGCCAAGCAGCACGATCGGATAGAGGAACAGCGCGCAGACGGCGAGCATGCCGATCGCGAGCGCCGGCGAAAGCCATGCGTAGAAGACGATCGCCGCGGCATCAACAGGTACGACGCGATCGGGGAGAGCCACCATACCGCCGCGATGACGCTCCACGTGATCAGCGGAACGCAAAGCCAGTGGATCGCCTTGTTCAGCGCATGGCGATGCGACTCGCCATAGCGATCGAAAAGCGCATCGATGGGCCGCATCGCATCCTCGCGTTCCTTGTGGACCGGAATCCGGCGAACCGATGGCCTTGCTCTATAATCGCCGTCACAGACCGTCGATCACGCCGGCGTTGTCCCTGGTCATTCGCTCCCGGAGGAACCATGATGCCGTCCCGCCGGAGCTTCGTGCTCCTGCTTCCGTTGGCTGTTGCAGTGGTCGCGCTTCCCGCAGGCGCCGCCGATAACTTCATCAACGTCCTGACCGGCGGCACCAGCGGTGTCTATTATCCGCTCGGCGTTGCGCTCGGCAACGTCATCGGCAAAGCGCTGCCGACCGCGAAGGTCTCGGTGCAGGCGACCAAGGCATCGGTCGAGAACCTCAACCTGCTGCAGTCGGGGCGCGGCGAAATCGCCTTCACGCTCGGCGACTCGCTGTCCGACGCGTGGAAAGGCAACGAGGAAGCCGGGTTCAAGACGCCGCTCAAGAAGCTCCGCGGCATCGCTGCCATCTATCCGAACTACATCCAGATCGTCGCGCGCGCCGACTCGGGCATCAAGACGCTCGCCGACCTCAAGGGCAAGCGCGTGTCGGTCGGCGCTCCGAAATCGGGGACCGAGCTCAATGCCCGCGCGATCTTCGCCGCGGCAGGCATCACCTACAAGGACCTCGGCAAGGTCGAGTACCTGCCGTTCGGCGAGTCGGTCGAGCTCATGAAGAACCGCCAGCTCGACGTCACGCTGCAATCGGCGGGACTGGGCGTGTCGGCGTTGCGTGATCTCGCTGTTTCGGTGGACATCGTCGTCGTACCAATTCCACCCGAGGTGGTGAAGAAGACCAACGATCCGGCGTATCTCCCTACGATGATTCCGGCCAACACCTACAAGGGTCAGACCGCCGACGTGCCGGCCGCGGCTGTGCAGAACTTCCTGGTCACCCACGACGGGGTGAGCAACGACACTGTCTACGCGATGACCAAGGCGCTGTGGACCAATCTCGATCAGCTGGTGGCGGCGCATTCGGCGGCCAAGGCGATCGATCTCAAGCGCGCACTGGAGGGCATGCCGGTTCCCCTTCATCCCGGCGCGCAGAAGTACTACAAGGAAGTCGGCGTGATGAAATGACGCGTGCGACGCGTGCGAGCACGGGTCATCCCGGCGAATGCCGGGATCCAGTGACTTTCACCATGATGTCGCAAGGGACGCCGAGACCGTCGCTCCGGTGCCGGCGTTCGCCGGGACGACGGCGCGACTTGCGTGGTCGTATATCGGACGCCGTCGCTACGCTGGGAAGCGCACGCCGGCGTCGCTCTCATGCGCCCCAACGACGCGCCTGACAAGCAGCGGGGAAACAAACTCCCGCGCGGCACTGCGGAGGCCCTCGCCGAAGCGCCCGTTCCCGAAGCGGCCTTCGACGAAACCGGCATCAAGCGCGAGCTCGCCGGCTGGCCCGCGCGCGTGGTTGCGGCGGTCGCGCTCGCGTTCTCCGCCTATCAGTTGATCGTTGCCGGCTTCTCGCCGCTGTCGAGCCTGCCGACACGCTCGATCCACGTCGGGTTCCTGCTCGCGCTGTCGTTCCTGGTGCATCCGATCGCGGCGTGGGCCAACCGACGTCGCATCGCGTGGTACGACGGCTTGCTCGCCGCCAGCGCCTTCGCGCTCGCGTTGTATCACCTCGTTTTCGAAAGCGAGTTGATCCAGCGTTCCGGCGATCCGAACAGCGCCGACCTCATCGTGGGAACGGTGTTCGTGATCCTCGTGTTCGAAGCGGCGCGCCGCGTGCTCGGGCTCGCCTTGCCGATCATCTGCGCGGTATTCCTCGCCTACGGTTTCTTCGGCGAATACCTGCCCTCGGCGATCGCGCATCGCCCGTTCGGATACGACCAGATCATCGGCCAGCTGTTTCTGGGCACCGAGGGCATCTTCGGCATTCCGGTGCTCGTATCGGCGACCTACATCTTCCTGTTCATCCTGTTCGGCAGCTTCCTCGAGCACGCCGGCATGATCAGCTTGTTCAACAGCATCGCACTGGGGTTTGTTGGACATTCGCGCGGCGGGCCCGCCAAGGTCGCCGTGATCTCGTCGGGAATGATGGGAACGATCTCCGGCTCGGGCGTCGCCAACGTGCTGACCGTGGGACAGTTCACCATTCCGCTCATGAAGCGCTTCGGCTATTCGCCGATCTTCGCGGGCGCGGTCGAAGCGACCTCGTCCATGGGCGGGCAGATCATGCCGCCGGTCATGGGCGCGGTCGCGTTCATCATGGCCGAGACGCTCAACGTTCCGTACGTGACCATCGTCAAGGCCGCGATCGTTCCGGCGCTGCTTTACTACCTCACCGCGTTCTGGATGGTCCACCTCGAGGCCGGGCATCGCGGACTGCTCGGCCTGCCGCCCGACCAGTGTCCCAATCCCTGGCAGGCGATCCGCGAGCGCTGGTACCTGATGCTGCCGCTCGCGGTGCTCGTCTACATGCTGTTCGACGGGTTCACGCCGATGTACTCGGGCATCATCGGGCTGTCGTTGACATCGATGCTGATCCTCGGCGTGGGGATCGCGGCGGGGACCCGATCGTTCCTCTTCCGCGCGGCGTTCTGGATCGTGCTGGGCCTGATAACGGTGAGCTTCTTCAAGCTCGGCATCTGGCCGATCATCCTTTCGATCGCGTTGCTCGTCGCGGTCAATCTCGTGATCAAGGGCGGGCGCGAGACGCTCGCCGTGATGCGTCGGAGTCTCGTCGATGGGGCGCGGCAGGCCGTCACCGTCGGTGTCGCGTGCGCCATCGTCGGCATCATCATCGGGGTGCTGACGCTGACCGGCGCCGCGTCGAGCTTCGCCGAATTCATCCTCACCATCGGCGAGAAGAGCATGTTCCTCTCGTTGCTGCTGACCATGATCGCGTGCCTGATCCTGGGAATGGGCATCCCTACCATCCCGAACTACATCATCACGAGCGCGATCGCCGCGCCCGCGCTGCTCAAGCTCGGTGTGCCGCTGATCGTGTCGCACATGTTCGTGTTCTATTTCGGCATCATGGCAGATCTCACGCCGCCGGTCGCGCTCGCGGCGTTCGCCGCGGCGTCGATTGCGAAGGCATCGCCGATGCGCATCGGCTGGAAGGCGACGCACATCGCGATCGCGGGCTTCGTGATTCCGTACATGGCGGTCTACGATCCGGCGCTGATGCTGCAGGCGGGCCCGGACGGCCTTGGCATCGCAGCGGTCGCTTACGTCGTGTGCAAGACCGTTCTCGCGATCGGCCTGTGGGGCGCCGCCGCGATCGGCTACCTGCGTGCACCGCTCAACTGGATCGAGCGCCTGTTCGCGTTTGCTGCAGCGTCGTTCCTGGTTGCCGCGGCGCCGTGGACCGACGATGTCGGCTTCGCGGCGAGCGCCGTGTTCGTCGCCTGGCACTGGTGGCGCACGCGCACCGTCGCGACGGCCAGGCGGAAGTCGGCGGCTTGAACGCGGTTTGCCTGCTGGTGGCAGGCGTGCTGCGCGCCTCGTTGCCGGCGACCGACTTCACGCTCGCCTGGCAGCACTCGGTGGAAAAAACGCGCTGGGAAGAGCGCTACCGCATCGACGGCGATCGACTGATGCTCGATCGCGCACGCATCCAGGGCTTGGGTGCGGGCATGGAGCCCCCGGCGGACGCGCGCCTGGTCGACGGATGGTGGGTATGGGAGCCGGGCGTCGAATTGAGCGAGTTGCGCATCACCCTGTCGGCATTCACCCGCGACTACGACGTGTGCTGGCAGGATCGATGCGAAAGCCTCGCGACGCTGGCGCGCGCCGCGCCGACGAGCAACCAGGCCGTGACACTGCGGCCGTGCGTGCGCTGATGGCTTGAGGTCGCGCCGACGTCCGAGTCGAAGCGCGCACTACGCTTCACGCCGCCGCCATCCAGTCGAGCGATATCGGGCCCTTGCGCTCGAGCGCGCTTTCGCGCAGCGGGAACGCGCCGGACTTCCGATCGAGGAAGTAATTGCGCAGCGTGCGCGTGATGGTACGGAACGCGAGCTGCTCCCACGGGATCTCGTCCTCGTCGAACAGCCTGGTCTCGAGGCTTTCCTCGCCGGGCGCGAAATCGAGGTCGAGCAGTCGTGCGCGGAACATCATGTACACCTGGCTGATCTGCGGCAGGCTGATCACGGTGTAGAGCGAGCTCACGTCCACGCGCGCGCCTGCTTCCTCGAGCGTCTCGCGCGCAGCGCCGGCCACGAGCGTTTCGTTGTTCTCGAGAAAGCCGGCGGGAAGGGTCCACAATCCGTAGCGCGGCTCGATCGCGCGCCGGCACAGCAGCACGCGGCCTTCCCATTCGGGCAGGCATCCGACGACGATCTTGGGATTGACGTAATGGATCGCGCCGCAATCGACGCACACGCTGCGCGGCAGCGTGTCGCCGGCGGGCACCTTCAACTCGATGCGCGCCGACCCGCAAGCGCTGCAATACTTCATGGCGCGAGCTTCAGGAAATTCGCGCGGTAATAGCGCAGCTCGTCGATCGACTCGGCCACGTCGGCGAGCGCCTCGTGCTTGCCTTCCTTGGGGATGCCCTTCATCAACTCGGGCCGCCAGCGCCGGCACAGCTCTTTCAGCGTCGACACGTCGACGTGCCGGTAGTGAAAGAACTCTTCCAGGCGGGGCATCCAGCGAGCGAGGAAGCGGCGGTCCTGGCAGATCGAGTTGCCGCACATCGGCGAGGTGCGCGACGGCACCAGCGGCCGCAGGAAATCCAGCGCCTGCTCCTCGACGGCGAGCTCGTCGAGCTGCGACGCCCTGACCTTGTCGATGAGTCCCGAGCGCCCGTGCGTGCCCTGGTTCCACGAGTCCATCGCGTCGAGCACCGACTGCTCCTGATGCACGACCCAGACCGGCGCCTGCGCGACCACGTTGAGGTCCGCGTCGGTGACGATGAGCGCCAGCTCGATGATGCGGTCGGTGTCCGGCTTGAGGCCGGTCATTTCCATATCGATCCAGATCAGCTGGCCGGCGTCGAGAGGCATGGCGGTGGGCGTAAAATGACGGCTTTCAATGTAGCACAGCACCCGCGCGGCGATGCGCGCGATGCAGGGCCACGCACGATGACACCCGGCACGTTTGCAACCATCTTCGCCGTCGCGCTCGCGCTCACGCTCGGTGTGCGGCTGTGGCTCGCGCATCGCCAGATCGAGTTTGTGGGCGTGCATCGCGACCGCGTTCCCGGCGCATTCGCCGATCGCATACCCTTGCAGGCACACCAGAAGGCTGCCGATTACACGGTCGCGAAGCAGAAGCTGGGACGCCTCGAGACGATCATCGACGCGGCTTTGCTTGTCGCGCTCACGCTCGGGGGCGGGCTCGCCTGGCTGGTCGGCATCACCGAAGGTCTCGACATCGCGCCGATCTGGCGCGACGTGTTGCTGCTTGCAGCGGTCGCGGCGCTTGGCGCCGTCGTCGGTCTGCCGTTTTCGTGGTACCAGACGTTTCGCATCGAGGAGCGTTTCGGCTTCAATCGCACCACGCTGAAGCTCTGGCTCGCCGACCTGGCGAAGGGACTCGCGCTCGGTATCGCGCTCGGGCTGCCGCTGTTGCTCGCGGTGCTTTGGCTGATGGCACGGGCCGGGGCGCTGTGGTGGATCTGGGTGTGGCTGGTGTTCTTCGCGTTCCAGCTCCTGATGCTGCTCCTGTATCCGACCTTCATCGCACCACTGTTCAACAAGTTCTCGCCGCTTCCCGAGGGACCGTCGCGCGAGCGCGTGGAGCGGCTGCTCGCGCGTTGCGGATTCCAGTCCCGGGGTCTGTTCGTGATGGACGGATCCAAGCGTTCCGGTCACGGGAACGCATACTTCACCGGGTTCGGCAAGTCGAAGCGCGTGGTGTTCTTCGATACGCTGCTCGCGCGGCTCGCCCCCGAGGAAATCGAAGCTGTGCTCGCGCACGAGCTCGGCCACTTTAAGCTGCGTCACGTCGTGAAGCGCATCGTGTGGTCGGCGATCGCGTCGCTTGCGTTTCTCGCGCTGCTTGCGTGGCTGCTCACGCAGCCGTGGTTCTTCGCCGGGCTCGGCATCCCGCGGGACCTCCTGCCCGCCGCGA
>DATKLH010000525.1:0-2352 GCA_035542515.1 Casimicrobiaceae bacterium | reverse complement strand
TAGCCCGTCACCTGGCCGAGCATCGCGGAATACTGGCGCTGATACAGCACCGTGCCGGTCACGGCCATGGTAACGGCGACCACCGCCGCCATCACCAGCGCCCAGCGCATCGCGAGTGGCATGCCGCGCGTGCCCTTCTTGCGCGATTCCTCGTCGAACTCGCGGCTCGCGCTCAACAGCGCTTGCGCGAACTCCTCGCCGCTCTGGTAGCGCTTCTCCGGCTGCTTCTTGAGCGCGCGCTCGATGACGCGACGGATCGACAAGGGCAGGTCGGGCCGCAGGCGGTCGAGCGACGGCGGCTCGGACTTGGTGATCTTGTAGGCAACGCTGATCAGCGACTCGCCGTCGAACGGCAGTGCACCGGTGAGGAGCTGATAGAGCACAACACCGGCGGAGAACAGGTCCGAGCGTGCATCGACGGCGGCGCCGACGACCTGCTCGGGCGACATGTAATGCGGCGTGCCGAGGACGTCGCCCATCCGCGTGTGCTGCGCCGTGGCCTTGGTGTCCTGCTCCTTGATGCGGCAGATGCCGAAGTCGGCCACCTTCACGGTGAGCGTGTCCTGCACCAGCATGACGTTGCCGGGCTTGACGTCGCGATGGACGATGCCGCGCTTGTGCGCGTAATCGAGCGCGCGGGTGAGTTGCACGCCGATGTCGAGCACCTGTTGCGGCGTGAAGGTCTTGCCCTCCTTGAGCAGGTCCGCGAGTGTGGGACCCGCGACCCATTCCATGGCGATGTAGGGCTGGCTTTCCTCCTCACCCACGTCGAACACCGTGACGATGTTCGGATGGGACAGGATGCCGGCGCCCTTCGCCTCGCGCAGAAACCGTGACCGGTATTCGTCGTCGGCCAGCAGCTGCGACTTCAACACCTTGATCGCAAGCACGCGGTCGATCTTAGGGTCGTAGGCCTTGTACACCCGGGCCATCGCGCCTTCGCCGACGAGCTCGTCGATTTGGTACCGCCCGACTTCTTCCATTCGCCCCAAGTCCTCCCGCCGCGCAACCCGAGGGTCGCCCCCGATTTGCGAGGCGAGTATGCCAGATGGAAGCGGCGGCGTGGCGCCTTCCCGCCTCGCGGCAGCCTGCCGGACCCAGGCGATTATTCCGGTTGAACCCGGGACGTAGGCATGCCGCGATTACCTTATACTTCAAGCGCAAACGTCGATTCCTGGCAATGCCGGACCCCTCCGATCCCGTAAATCCCGAGCCCTCCGCGCCACCCCGCAACCTGGCGGTTCTGTTCGCAGACGTGACGGGCAGCACCAAGCTGTACGAGACGCTGGGCGACGCGGAGGCTCTCGCGACCGTAGACCGCTGCCTCGCGCTGGTCGCGCAGGTGTGCCGGGACTTCGGCGGCCGCATCGTGAAGAGCATCGGCGACGAGATGATGTTGACCTTCGTCGATGCCGACGGTGCGGCTCGCGCCGCCCGCGACATCCTGGCTCGCGTGTGCGAGCTGCGCACGTCCAACGGTGCGCCGCTTTCGATGCACGTGGGCTTCCACTACGGACCGGTGATCGAGGATCAGGGCGACGTCTTCGGCGACTCGGTGAACCTCGCCAAACGCATGGCGCAGCTCGCACCTGGCGGCCAGATCTTCACCACCGCCGAAACCACCGAGGCGCTGTCCCAGCATCTGCGCGCGAAGACGCGCGATCTGGACTCGCTCAACGTGAAGGGCATGGTGCGCGACGTCGGGATCTACGAGCTGCTGTGGCGCGAATCCACCGAGGACCTCACCGCTTTGTCGCCACGGCTAGTCGTGCGCACGCAACGAGTGCGGATCACGCATGGCGAGCGCACCATCGAGCTCGGCGAGACCACCCCCGCCCATACCCTTGGGCGCGACGCCGGCAACGACATCGTGGTGTCGGACCGCAAGGCCTCGCGCATGCACGCGCGCATCGAGCGCCGCCGCGACAAGTTCGTCCTGATCGATCACAGCAGCAACGGCACCTATGTGACCGTCGCCGGCGAGCCCGAGATCATGCTGAGACGCGAGGAATGGACCATGCGCGGGAGCGGCCACTTCAGCTTCGGGCATCCCTACGAGGACGATCCGGCGGAGGTGCTGCAATTCGACTGTCTGGATTGATTGCCTCGATTACGTCGACCAAAGGCGTAGATGGCAGTTGGCAATTAGCACTTGGCAGTTCGTGTGCCTCCGATGTACGGCCGCAATGCAACGCAGCGGCTTGTTGCGCGCGCCAGCGCACACTGACTGCCAACTATCATCTACCAACCGCGCTTTTCGACGAACTGCGCCGTTCGAATAGCTCGCAGGAGGCCAGCATGCGCTACCGCCACGATCCCCACGGCCTGCGCCTCCCGATCAAGCTCGACGCG
>DATKLH010000524.1:0-3970 GCA_035542515.1 Casimicrobiaceae bacterium | reverse complement strand
TGATCGCCGCCGGCTTCGACGCCGACCTCGACGAACTGCGCGCGCTCGACGCCGGCTGCGGCGCGTTCCTCGTCGACCTCGAGAAGCGCGAGCGCGAGCGCAGCGGCATCCCGAGCCTCAAGGTCGAGTACAACCGCGTGCACGGTTTCTACATCGAGATCACGCACGCGAACGCGACGCGCGTCCCCGACGATTATCGTCGGCGGCAAACCCTGAAGAACGCCGAGCGCTACATCACGCCGGAGCTCAAGGCGTTCGAGGACAAGGCCCTGTCCGCGCAAGAGCGTTCGCTTGCGCGCGAGCGCTGGCTGTTCGAGCGCCTGCTCGACGAGCTCGGGCCCGCGATCGGACCGCTGCAGGAGGCCGCGGCGGCGCTTGCGACGCTCGACGTCGTCGTCGACCTTGCGCAAGCGGCCGAATCGCTCGGCCTCGCGCGGCCGGCCTTCGTCGCAACAGCAGGGATCCATGTCGAGGGCGGACGACACCTGGTCGTGGAGCGACAGGTCGAGGACTTCGTTCCCAACGATGTGAGCTTGTCGAGCGAACGCCGCTTCCTCGTCGTGACCGGCCCCAATATGGGCGGCAAGTCGACGTATATGCGCCAGACCGCCGTCATCGCGCTGCTCGCCCACTGCGGCGTCTTCGTGCCCGCGCGGAGCGCAACGCTGGGGCCGATCGATGCCATTTACACGCGCATCGGCGCGGCCGACGATCTCGCGGGCGGGCGCTCGACCTTCATGGTCGAGATGACCGAAGCGGCGTACATCCTCAATCGCGCGACATCGGAGAGCCTGGTCATCATCGACGAGATCGGGCGCGGCACTTCGACCTTCGACGGCCTCGCGCTTGCATGGGCGATCGCGCAGCGATTGGCCGAGAAGAACCGCTCGCTCGTGCTGTTCGCCACGCATTACTTCGAGCTGACCGCACTGCCAGCCGAAACGCCCGGTTGCGCCAACGTGCACTTCGATGCGGTCGAGCATCGCAACGGCATCGTGTTCCTGCACTCGGTCGCCGAAGGACCGGCGAACCGCAGCTACGGATTGCAGGTGGCGAAGCTGGCCGGCGTGCCGGCCGATACATTACGGCAGGCGCAGAAGTATCTCGCGCGCATCGATCGCTTCAGCGCTCGCACCGATCAACACGACCTGTTCGGAAGCACGCAGGGCGGCGAGACAGGCTCGGCTGCCGATGCGCGTATCAGCGCGGTCCTCGATCAACTCAGCCAGCTCGATCCCGACGCGATGACGCCACGCGATGCGCATGCGGCGCTGTATGCGCTGAAGAAGCTGCTGGACTGATCGGGCAGAAGTTTCGCGATCCGGTAGGCTTCAACGCCTACATTGGCATTCCGTGGGATCGCACGATGCTTTTGCCCGGATCTGAATTTCCACGCGCGGCTTGAGGCGGCTCGGCGCCGCGCGTGGGGAAACGACTACGCAATACCGCGATCGACTCGCCGCGGTGTCCCGCATCGCTTGCGGGTTTGCGTGTGCGGTTGTCGCGCGAAAAGCGATGGGCCGCCCCGAGCTTTTCGCGCTGATCGGCCTTTCCGGGCGAAAGTATCGTGCGCGCGCCACCGAATCTCACCACGCGCCAACGTCAAGCACAGATGCACGGAGTCACCGCGCGCGAAACTTTCGCCCGCCGGATCAGTGATGATGCCCCTCCGGCCCGTGCACATGCCCGTGCCGGATCTCTTCCTCGGTGGCCGGGCGCACATCGAGCACGGTGCAATCGAATCGCAGCCGTTGTCCCGCAAGCTCGTGGTTCGCGTCGAGGACGGCCTTGCCATCCGCGATGCCGGTGACGCGCCAGATGACCTCCTCGCCATCCTGGTCGGCGATGAGATAACCGCCGACCTTCGCATCCGCAGGCAGTTGCGCGACCGGTTCGATGCGCATCTTCTGCGCATCGTACTCGCCGAAGGCGTCCTCGGGCTCGAGCGTGACCGAGATCGACTCGCCCACGTTCTTGTTGCTGAGCGCTTCCTCGATCTTGGGAAAGATGCCCGAGTGACCGCCATGCAGGTAGGTGATGGGCTCTGCGGCTTCCTCCAGCAGTTGATTGTTCGAATCGAACAGCCTGAAGGTGATGGTGACGACGGTGTTCGCGAAGATGTTCATGGAGCCCCGCGTGGGAGGAAGGGAGGCGCCGAAGCGGCCGGCGTCGCAGCTGCAGGGAAGAACGATTCCATTGTAATCCCGGCGTTGCCACGACCGCGGCGCTCGCTATACTCAGGCCATGCCCCGCAAGAGCCCGGTTGCAACGCCACCGGCCGATGCTCCTGCCGCTTCGTCAGGCGCACCGGCGCGAAGCTCGCGCGCGGATCTGCTCGGTCCACGCTCGCATGCCGCGTTCATGCGCGAGTATTGGCACAAGCAGGCGCTGTTGGTGCGCGCTGCCGTTCCCGGCTTCAACGGTCTTTATTCGCGCGATGGCCTGATCGCTCTCGCCGGCCGCGACGATGTCGAATCGCGCCTGGTGCTGCGCGAGCGCGGCAGCTGGAGCTGCGAACCAGGGCCGTTTCCGCGCTCGCGTTTCAGGCTGCTGCCATCGAAGGGATGGACGTTGCTCGTGCAGGGCGTGAACCTGGTCGACGATCGCGGCGATGCGTTGCTGCGGCGTTTTGCTTTCATCCCCTACGCGCGGCTCGACGACCTGATGGTGAGCTACGCCGCGCCCGAAGGCGGCGTGGGGCCGCACTTCGATTCCTACGACGTGTTCCTGCTGCAAGGCAGGGGACGTCGTCGCTGGCGTTACGGGCGCCAGAAGGACCTGTCGCTGGTTCCCGATCTGCCGCTCAGGATCCTGCGACGATTCGAGCCGGACCACGACGAGGTGCTGCAACCGGGCGACATGTTGTACCTTCCGCCGGCGTATGCGCATGACGGCATCGCGCTCGATGCATGCACCACCTATTCGATCGGCTTCCGCGCCGCGTCGCACGACGAGATCGCGAAGGCGTTCCTCGATTTCCTGCACAGCGAGCTGACGCTGCTCGGCCGCTACGCCGATCCGCAACTCGGCGCGACGCGACGTCCGGCGCGGATCGATCCGCAGATGCAGAGTGCCGTGGCGCGGACGCTGCGCGATATCCGATGGAATCGCGCGTCGGTGAACCGCTTCCTGGGCCGTTTCCTCACCGAGCCCAAGCCGCACGTCGTGTTCGATCCACCCGGAGTGGCGCTTGGCTTCCGCGACTTCGCCGCGCGCGCGACCAGCGAAGGTGTCGCGCTCGACCTGCGCGCGCAGCTGCTCTACGATACGCGCGAGCTCTATCTCAACGGAGAGATCGTGGACGTTCCCGCCGACGGAAGGGCGCTTTTGACCAGGCTCGCGGATCTGCGGGCATTGCCGGCGCGCTCGCTCGCCGACGCGCCCGCGTCAGTTCTGCGTCTGCTGCATCAATGGTATCGCGATGGCTTCCTCCACACCCCCGCCCGTTGAGCCCCCGGCGGCGCCCATCGCGCCGGTGGCGAGCGAGCGCCAACTCGACACCGTCGCGGCGCAGATCGCGGCGATCGACGAGATCATCGGTCTCGCCTCGCACGAGATCCGCGTGTTCGACGTCGACCTCTCGCAGTGCGGCTGGAACAGCGTGGAGCGCAGCCGCACGCTCACCGAGTTCTTCAAGCGTGCCGCGCATCCGAAGCTCGACATCATCGTGCACGATACGCGCTGGATCGAGACCTCGGGGGCGCGGCTGTGCGCGCTGCTGCGCCAATTCGGGCATGCCATCACGATCTACACCACCGGCGCCGAAGCGCGCAGCGCCATGGATCCGCTCGTGATCGTCGATGCCCGCCATGTGCTGCATCGGTTCCACGTCTCGCAGCCGCGGGCGTCGTTGCTGATCGAGCAACCGCAGCTCGCCAAGCCGCTCGTGACGCGATTCGAGGAGATCTGGGCCACCGGGGAACCCGGACTGACTGCAACAGTGCTGGGCCTGTGAACGATCTTTGACCTA
>DATKLH010000523.1:0-10463 GCA_035542515.1 Casimicrobiaceae bacterium | reverse complement strand
CATGGGCGTGTTCGCACCGCTGGTGGGCATGGTCGGATCGGCGCAGGCCGGTGAAGCGCTGAAGCTCATCGCTCGCGCCGGACATTCGCTCGCAGGTCGGTTGCTGATGGTCGACGCGCTCACAAGCGAGTGGCGCGAAGTGCGCGTTCCGCGCGATCCGGAGTGCCCGGTATGCCGTGGCAGGTGAGACTGTTCCTCTCGGCGCTGCTCGCGCTGGGCTCGGTGGTTGCGCTGTGGCTTGCGCTCGCCGGCGGCGGCGCGCGCAGCGAAGAGCGCGCCGAGCACACCGCGCTGTCCGAGCGGGAGTGGTCGGCGATCCAGGAGGTGATCGACGATCAGCTGCGGGCGTTGCGCCGCGGCGACGCCAAGTCGGCCTACGCGCACGCGAGCACGCCGCTCAAGGTCCGGTTTGCGAACGCCGACGAGTTCATGACCATGGTGCGCAGCGGCTACAACGCGCTGCTCACCGCGCGCACGAACGAGTTCCTGGAAGGGGCCGTGATCGACGGCGCGGTGATGCAGCCGCTGCGCCTGATCCTTCCCGACGACACCGTGCTCGTCGCGCTTTATCGGATGGAAAAGGAGCAGGACGGGGCGTGGCACATCGCGGGCTGCGTCATCGCGCGGTCGACAGTGCAGTCGACGTAACTGGCACCAAGCGGTGTCAGGTGTGAGCTACGAGGTTCGTAGCGTGCGGTCGGCCGTGTCGTCGTGGCCAATCGATGCACGCATTGCGCCTCGATGGGCACGCTCGCACCTCATACCTCGTACCGCTTTCGGCAACTTCAGCCGAACAGGAATTTCCTCTGCAATTCCCAGCCTTCGTGCGGCAGCCGCTTGAAGCCGCTCTTCGCGTAAAGCTGCCAGCGGCCCACGACGTAAGCGGTCAGCACGGCGGCATCCGCAACGGCGTCGCCATGCCATGCGTTCGCGGCCTGACCGATGCGCAGCGATTGCCGCAGCGCCGCTTCGAGCTTGTCGACGAACTGGTTGATGCGCACCTGCAGGCGCTCGTCCTCGTTGACCAAGGCGTCGCCGATCAGCACCCGGGTCATCCCGGGATTCTTTTGCGCGAAGGTGAGCAGCATCACCACCATCTGCTCGGCCTGCGCCACCCCGTCGGTCGTCTCGGTGGTGATCTTGTTGACCAGCGAGAACACCGTGGTCTCGATGAACTCGATGAGTCCCTCGAACATCTGCGCCTTGCTCGCGAAGTGGCGATACAACGCCGCCTCGGAGACATCGAGCTTGGCGGCGAGCGCGGCGGTGGTGACCTTGTCGCCGCGCGGATTCTCCAGCATGGCCGCGAGCGTCTGGAGGATCTGCAAGCGTCGCTCGCCGGGTTTGGCCGCCATGGGAAGCGTTCGCGCGAGCGTCAGGAATAACGCGGCGGCGAGTCGTTGGCGCGGATCATCGTGCCGACGCCTTCGTTGGTCAGCACCTCCAGCAGCAACGCGTGCTCGACGCGGCCATCGATGATGTGCGAGCTCGCCACGCCGTTCTTCACCGCCTCGAGGGCGGATCCGATCTTGGGCAGCATGCCGCCATGGATCGTGCCGTCCGCGAACAACGCCTCGATCTCGCTCGAGGTGAGGCCGGTGATGAGGTTGCCGTTGCGGTCGAGGACGCCGGTGGTGTTGGTCATCAGCACGAGCTTCTCGGCGCGCAACGTCTCGGCGAGCTTGCCGGCGACCAGGTCGGCGTTGATGTTGTACGCGACGCCGTCGGCGCCGACGCCGATCGGAGCGACCACCGGGATGAAGTCGCGCGAGTCGAGCAAGGTGATGATCTCCGGATCGATGCGCTCGATCTCGCCGACCAGCCCGATGTCGACCAACTCGCCGGGTTCGGTCTCGCTCTTGATGAGCATCTTGCGCGCGTGGATGAACGCGCCGTCCTGGCCGGTGAGTCCAACCGCCTTGCCGCCATGGTGATTGATGAGCCCCACGATCTCCTGGTTGAGCTCGCCGAGCACCATCTCGACGACGTTCATCACGTTCTCGTCGGTCACGCGCATGCCCTGGCGAAACTCGCTCTTGATGCCCATCTTGCCGAGCAGGTCGCCGATCTGCGGACCGCCGCCGTGGACCACCACCGGGTTCATGCCCACCAGCTTGAGCATGACGACGTCGCGCGCGAAGCCCGCTTTCAGATTCGGTTCGATCATCGCGTTGCCGCCGTACTTCACGACGATCGTGCGGTCGTGGAAGCGACGGATGTACGGCAGAGCCTCCGCGAGGATCTGCGCTTTCATGGCGGAGCTGACGGGATCGAAGGACATGAACGAAGCGGAATGTGACAACCGGCGACGTGGAGCAGCGCGGATTGTACCGCGAAGGCCACCGTGCGCAGCGCTCGTCGGCGCATGTAAGTGCTGACACGGAGCCGTAGCGCACAACCTTCGGCTTTTTGGTATCGTTGTGGTGGGGTGCCCCGGGAATGCCTTCCTCGAGAGTGGACGAGAAACAGCGCACTGCGTGGTCGCGAACCGCACCGATGGTCGAGCAATCGGCTGAGGTCTGTTTCGCGAAGCGCGTCGTTTGCGCCGCTGCTGTGGATCCGCGCGGGGTTCGATCGTGGCCCGTTTCACGCGCGAGCTACGCAACAGCCCGCCCGATATGACGAGCCCCCTGCCGGACCCCGTGCCGCTCGCGCAGCTCTCGCGCGCGCTCGTCACCAAGCTTCGGCACCATGGCGACGTGCTGCTCGCATCGCCAGTCTTCACCACGCTCAAGCGCGCGGCCCCGCACGTCGAGATCGATGCGCTCGTGTATCACGAGACGGCGCCGCTGCTCGCCAACCATCCCGCGATCGCGCGCACGTTCGTGATCGATCGCGAGTGGAAACGCAGCGGGCTCGGGATGCAGATCCGCGAGGAGTGGCGGCTGTTGCGGGCATTGCGGGAAAGGCGCTACGACCTGCTCGTCCACCTGACCGAGCATCCGCGCGGGCTGACCCTCGCGCGCCTGTTGCGGCCACGCTACGCCGTGACGCGCGAGCGTGAGCGCGGCGGCCGCAGCTGGCGGCGACACTTCACCCACTTCTACCGCCAACCGCGCCAGACGCCGCGACACACGGTGGAGCGCAACCTCGATGCCTTGCGCCGCATCGGCGTGTATCCCAGCGGCGATGACAAGCGGCTGGTGCTGGTGCCTGGCGCCGCGGACCATGCCCACGTCGAACGACTCCTTGCCCAGCACGCGATCGCGGCGAATGGATTCGTGCACGCGCACCCGGGTTCGCGCTGGCTCTTCAAGTGCTGGCCGGCCGAGCACACCGCCGAGCTGTTCGCGCGCCTGACTCGTTCGGGCATCGATGTAGTGGTCACGGGCGCGCCCGATGCGCGCGAGCGCGCGTTGGTGTCGCAGATCCTGGGCGGCGTGCCGGGTGGCGCGCCGGGACGCGTCATCGACGTCTCGGGCGGGCTCACGCTGCCGCAGCTCGCCGCGCTCACCGCACGCGCGCGCGCCTTTGTCGGCGTCGACTCGGCGCCGATGCATATCGCCGCTGCAATGGGAACGCCCACGCTGGCCCTGTTCGGTCCTTCCGGCGAGCAGGAGTGGGGACCGTGGATGGTTGCGCAACGGGTCCTCGTGTCGGCCGATTTTCCCTGTCGACCCTGCGGCATCGACGGATGCGGCGGCGGCAAGGTCTCCGAATGCCTGACGACACTCCCGGTCGAGGCCGTGCATGCAGCGCTGCTCGCGCTGCTGGAACCGCGCCGCGTCGACCTCCACTGACATGCGGCTCGCGATCATCCGTCAACGCTACACGCCCTATGGCGGCGCCGAGCGCTTCATCGAAGGCGCGCTCGAGGCACTGCTCGAACGCAACGTCGCGATCACGCTTTACACCCGCGAGTGGCCGCAGACCAAGCTGCAGCTCATGGAGCCGCAGATCGTCGATCCCTTCTACCTCGGCAGCCTGTGGCGCGACGTGTCGTTCGCGCGCGCGGTGTGCCGCGAAGTGGGTCGCTCGAAGGCGAACCTGGTGCAATCGCACGAGCGCCTGTTGTGTTGCGATATCTATCGCGCCGGCGACGGCGTTCACGCCGCGTGGCTCGCGGAGCGCATGCGAGGCCGCTCGGCACTTGCTCGCCTGCGCGTAGCGATGTCGCCGCATCATCGCTATATCCTGCACATGGAGCGCCGGCTCTTCGCGAGCCCGTGGCTGTCGGCGGTCATCTGCAACTCGCGCATGGTGCGCGACGAGATCCGCGACCATTTCGGCGTCGCAGAAAGCAAGCTGCACGTCATCTACAACGCCGTGGACGGTGAATTCTTCAGCCCAGCGCTGCGCAGCGAGCGCATCGGGTTACGCGCAAGCCACGGCATCCCCGACGAAGCGCCGGTCTTCTTGCTCGTTGGTTCCGGTTACGAACGCAAGAACGTCGCCACGGCGTTGCGGGCGCTCGCCGAATTGCCTCCGCCCGCATGGCTGGTGGTGGTCGGCCGCGACAAACGACCCGCCCATTACGCATCGCTCGCGAGCGCTCTCGGTATTGCCAATCGTGTGACATTCGCGGGCGCGCAAGCGGATCCGCGACCTTATTTCGGCGCCGCCGATGTGTTCCTGCTTCCCACGCTCTACGATCCGTTTCCCAACGCGGCGCTCGAGGCGATGGCGTGCGGACTGCCGGTGATCACGAGCACCAAGTCCGGCGCGGCCGAGTTGGTGCTCGACCATGATGCAGGACTGGTGTGCCCCTCGCGCGACATCGCCGGACTGGCCGCACACATGCGCGTGCTGCTCGATCCCGCGTTGCGCGAGCGCATGGGACACAACGCTCGTCGCGCCATCGCACCGCTCACGCCGGCTGCGATGACGCTGCAGCTCGTGCTGCTCTACAAGCAGTTGATGGAAGCGAGCCTCGCGAAACAGCAGGCGCGCAAGCGCCAGGCCGCGCCGCCGGCCGCAGCGTTCACGGCCCGCGCGGAGCCGCCGGCAGCCGCCGCGGCGGAACCTCCAGCGCCACCGGCCGAAGGCTCCGCAGCCGAAACGCAACCGCCCGCAGCGCCCGCGCCGATCCTCGATGAGGCGGCGACCGGCATCGCGCCGGGTCACGTCGATCTTCCGGCGCAAGTTCCCACACCCGACCGCGAGTCGGCGACGGCGACAGCAGAAACCATTCCACACCGTCCGGGGCAACGCGTGGTCACGGGTCCATCACCCGATTCCGCATCGGGCGCGCAAGCCGAAGCGCAGCCGCCCATGCGGTCGCGCGCCGCACCCGACGGCGAAGATCGTGGCAAGAGCTGAACGGCGCCGGCCCGCGCTCGGGTGGGGACCACGCACGCTAGGCTATACTGACGCATCGACGATCATCGGCGCGAATCCCGCGTAGCGATGCCATCGATCGCGCGGCCCATGTCGCCGCGGCATTCGCCGATCGCACCGGCCCTTACGCTGACAGCGCGCTTGAATCACCGCCTCGATGCATCCCTCCGAGCCTGACCGCGCGCACGGCGGCCAGGCGAAATGTCGTTCCACGCTGTGGCTTGAAGCGTCGCGCCCGCGCCCGACAACGCGTCGCACCGCACATGCGGTGCCAGTCACGACCTTTGCAACGATGGCGCCATCGTGAATCTCTACCTGCGCCTGCTCGACTACGTTCGACCGTACTGGTGGGCCTTCGCGCTGGCCGTCGTCGGGATGGTCGTGGTCGCCGGCGGCGACCTGATCATGGCGATCATGGTCATGCCGATCGTGCGCAACTTCCAGAACCCCGATCCGGTACGGACCCAGTGGCTGCCGCTCGCGGTGTTCGGTGTTTTCCTGTTGCGCGGGCTCGGCTCGTTCGTTTCCGAGTACGGCATGGCCTACACCGGCCATCGCGTCGTGTTCGATCTGCGCCGCCAGCTGATCGACCAGCTGTTGCGCCTGCCCACACCGTACTACGACGCGACACCGGCCGCGGTCGTGCAATCGAAGCTGACCTTCGACGCCCATCAGCTCGCCTCCGCGGCGTCTGGCACCATCACCACCGCGATCCGCAGCACCCTTACCATCTCGACCATGCTCGGCTGGCTGCTGTGGATCAACTGGCAGCTCACGCTGATGACCTTCTTCGTGCTGCCCGTGGTGGCGCTGGTCACGCGCTACTTCAGCCGGCGGCTGCGGCGCATCGCGCGCGACGTGCAATCGCGCACCGCGTCGATGACGCACGTCCTCGAGGAGATGATCGGCGGCCACCGCATCGTGCGCGTGTTCGGCGGCGAGGACTACGAGCGGGCGCGCGGGGTCAAGGCGGCCAACGCGCTGCGCGTGTCGATGTCCAAACAATCCTCGGCGAGCGCGGCGAGCTCGCCGCTCACGCAGATCCTCGCCGCGATGGCGGTAGGCCTGATCATCTACGTGGCGCTCGCGCAGAACCAGAGCGGCAATCTCGACCTCGCGACCTTCGCCTCGTACCTCATCGCGCTGCTGACGCTGCTCGAGCGACTCAAGTCGCTGTCGGGCATCAACGCCGCGATCCAGCGTGGAATGGCCGCCGCGGAGAGCATCTTCGGCCTGCTCGACCGGGAGATCGAGCCCGACACCGGCACGGTGGTGCTCGGTCGCGCGCGCGGCGACCTGCGCTTCGATCGCGTGTCGTTGCGTTACACCGGCGCGGAGCGCGAAGCGCTGCGTGACGTCTCGTTGCACGTGCGGCCTGGCGAAACCGTTGCACTAGTGGGCAGCTCCGGCAGCGGCAAGACCTCGCTGGTGAACCTGATCCCGCGCTTTTACGAGCCGACCGCGGGAAGGCTCTTCGTCGACGGCCACGACGTCACGACGCTGACACTGGCAAGCCTGCGCGCGCAGACCGCGCTGGTTTCGCAGGACGTACTGCTCTTCGACGACACGGTCTATGCCAACATCGCCTACGGCGCGATGGCCGGCACCTCGCGCGAAGCGGTGGAACGCGCCGCGGCGGCGGCGCACGCGATCGACTTCGTCCGTGCGATGCCGCAGGGCTTCGACACCATGGTAGGCGAGAACGGCGTGCGCTTGTCCGGTGGCCAGCGCCAGCGCATCGCGATCGCCCGCGCGATCCTCAAGAACGCGCCGATCCTCATCCTCGACGAGGCAACCTCCGCGCTCGACTCGGAGTCGGAGCGCCAGGTGCAAGCCGCTCTCGATGCGCTGATGGCCGGGCGCACCACCATCGTCATCGCGCATCGGCTATCCACCATCGAGCACGCGGATCGGATCGTGGTGCTCGAGCACGGGCGCGTCGTCGAGGAGGGCACGCACGCCGAGTTGCTGCAGCGAAACGGCGTGTACGCTCACCTGCATCGGCTGCAATTCACCAACGCGTCGACAGCAGCGCAGGCGCAAGCGGCGGCATGACGGCGCCGCTGTCGATCGTCCACACCGAGGCCTCCACCGGCTGGGGCGGCCAGGAAATCCGGATCCTCACCGAAGCGGCCGGATTCATCGCTCGCGGACACCGCGTCAGCGTTTACGCGACGCCGGGTTCGCGCATCCTCGGCGAAGCACCGCGCTTCGGCGTGCCAGCGATCGGCCTGCCGATCGGAACCAAGCAGCCGCGCGGCGTGGCCGCCCTGGTCGGCGCGTTCCGCACTTCGCCCGTCGACATCGTCAACACGCACAGCTCGACCGACACCTGGCTCGCCGCGCTGGCGTGTCGCTGGCTTCGCGTTCGCGATCGCCCGCGACCGGTGATCGTGCGCACGCGTCACGTCTCGGTGCCCGTTCCCAACAATCGCACCACGCGCTGGCTCTATCGGAAAGCGACCACGCGCATCGTAACCACCGGGGAAGCGCTGCGCGAGCAGCTGATCCGCGAGATCGGCATCGATCCGAGTCGCATCGACTCGGTGCCGACCGGCATCGACGCGACGCGCTTCGCGCCCGGCGACCAGGCGGAGGCGCGCGCGCTCCTCGACCTGCCGGAGTCACGACCCATCGTCGGCATCGTCGCGACGTTACGAAGCTGGAAGGGGCATCGCTACCTGCTCGATGCGCTGGGACGCATGCGCCATCGCCAGGCCGTGCTGGCGATCGTCGGTGAAGGTCCGCAACGCGAAGTGCTCGAAGCGCAAGCCGAAAGCCTGCGACTGTCCGATCGCGTGATCTTCGCCGGTCAGCAGAACGATGTGTTGCCGTGGCTGCACGCGCTCGATGTGTTCGTGCTCCCGTCGTACGCGCACGAAGGGGTGCCGCAGGCGCTACTGCAGGCCATGTTCACCGGCTTGCCGTGCGTCACCACCGACGCGGGTGCGATTCCCGAGATTGCGCGCCATCGCGATACGGCGCACATCGTCGCGCGCCAGGACGCCGATGCGCTCGCGCACGGCATCGACGAAGTCCTGGCCAACTCGAGCTATGCTGCCGATCTGGGCCACAACGCGCGGCGCTTCGTGCAACCGCGCTATGGCCTCCATAGTATGCTCGACCGCATGGAAGCGGTTTTTCGTCAGGCTCTTGTCGACGCTCAACGCTGAACCAGCGCGGCCATGATCCACGCGCAACGCAGCCGCTTCTTCTCGCGCGCCCAGATCGTCACGCGGGCCCTCGCCGACCGGCCCATGCGGCGCAGCGCCCCGACCGAACCGGCGCGCATCCTCGTAGCCCACCATCTCCTGCTCGGCGACACGCTGATGCTCACGCCGCTGCTCAAGAAGCTCCGCGCCCGCTATCGCCACGCCGACATCGCGATGACCGTCGCGCGCGCGGTCGCTCCGTTGTACAGCGGCCGGCCTTACGGTGTGCGTGCGCTCGCGTGGGATCCGCGCCGCGCGAATCCGGCATTGTTCGGCGAAGAGCCGTTCGATCTCGCGTTCGTGCCAGGGGACAACCGCTACGCCTGGCTTGCGGCCGCGATGCGATCGCGCTGGATCGTCGCCTTCGCCGATGACCGACCCACCGCAAAGGGCTGGCCCGTGGATGCGTTCGCACGCTATCCGAACCTGCCCGGCGCATGGGGCGACATCGTCGCAACACTGGTCGAAGGGACGCCCCCTCGCTACGCGCAAGCCGATTGGCCGGCACCCGACGCTGCCCCGTTCGCTTGCCCTACCGGCGATTACGCGGTGCTGCACGTGGGTGCGAGCTCGCCGCTCAAGCAATGGCCCTGGCAGCGCTGGCAACAGCTTGCTCGATGGCTCGCCGCCAGGGGCATTCAGCCGGTCTGGTCGGCGGGGCCGGGCGAGGAGCAAGTGGTTGCGCAATGCGACCCGGGCGGACAGTTTGCTTCGTATGCAGGCAAGCTCGATCTCGCGCAGATCTTTCGACTCCTTGGCACGGCGCGTCTGCTCGTCGCACCCGATACCGGCGTTGCGCATCTGGGGCGGGTCGTCAACGTTCCGACCGTGACACTGTTCGGCCCCGGCTCGGCCGTGCTCTGCGGCGCCGGAGAGTTCTGGCGCGATTCGCCGTACCGTGCCGTGACGATCGCTCCTTTTCCGTGCCGCAACCAGCGCGTGCTGTTCAAGCGCCAGATCGATTGGGTGCAACGCTGCGGCCGGGGCGTGGCGGAATGTCCGCAACACCTCTGCATGCCGGCGATCGGCGTCGAGCTCGTGACGCGCGCGATCGACGAGCTTCTCGGCTCGTCGTGAGCGCCATGTTCGACGACGTCACGAGCGCGACCATCATCGCGTGGCACGACGCCCGGGTCGCGCGCCCGGACTGGGCCGGCGCGTCGCGGCCGGAGCACACGAGCGGTGTATGGCAATGGATCGAAGCGAACCTTCGCTGCAACATGCTGCTGTGGGACGAGGAAGACCAGGCGCGCCGACGCGAGGTCGACGATTCGGCGATCGCAGCCAACAAGCGCGCCATCGACGGATTCAACCAGCGACGCAACGACGCGGTCGAGCGCATCGACGAGGCGCTGCTCGCGCGCCTCGCGAGCGTGAAGCTGCAGCCCGATGCCTGGCACAACTCGGAGACGGCGGGTGCCATGATCGATCGGCTGTCGATTCTCGCGCTGAAGACATTCCACATGGGCGCGCAGACGCGCCGCGCCGATGCGACGCCGGAGCACATCGCGACCTGCATGGACAAGCTCGAGCGCCTGCGCGCGCAACGCGCCGATCTCGCGCGCTGTCTCGATACGTTGCTGCGTCTGGCGGCGGAGGGGCGGGCGTTCTGGCGAGTCTATCGGCAGTTCAAGATGTACAACGATCCGGCGCTGAATCCGTACCTGTATGGCGCGCTGAAGGACCGGCGATAGGCGATGGGCGATGGGCCCATGCGTAAGGGTGCGGGTTGGCCGCATCGTTTTCAAAGCGACTCGCCTTGAGTCCTTCAAGCTTGCGGTCTGGGCATTTGCCTCCGGCGCCTTGATCTCTCGTACGCGGCTCGCAACGACCTATCGCCTATCGCCCATGGCCTATCACCCGTAGAGAAGCATCTCGACCTCCGCAAACACCTGCTCATCCTCCAGCTCGCGCACGCTCCGCTCCGCCTCCAGGTAGCGCGCGCGCGGACCCAGCGGCGCCCAGCGTGAGGCG